>JAYZGM010000016.1:0-7157 GCA_036336225.1 Acidobacteriota bacterium
CCCCTTTATCCCGCCGGGGGGGGTTTTGTGCACCCCGGTTTCCCGGGCCCGGCGCGCGCGACCGCCCCCACGCCGCTGCCCTCACTGGAGCAACCCTCTGGAGTGCCGGAGAGTTACGACGAGCACCTGAAGCTCCTCTACGACCTGTTGGCGCTGGCCTATCAGGCAGACGTGACCCGGGTGAGCTGCACGCAGATCGCGCGCGAGCAGAGCGGTCGGACGTATCCTGATATCGGCGTGCCGGAGGGCCATCACACGATTTCGCATCATCAGATGGATCCGCACAACGTCGAGCAATACACCAAGGTGAACGTCTACCATCTCTCCCTCTTTGCTCGGTTTGTCGAGAGGCTTCGTTCGATCCCGGATGGCGAAGGGACGCTACTCGACCACAGCATGCTGCTCTATGGATGCGGTATGGGCGATGGCGACCACCACACCCCGTTCAATCTGCCGGTGGCACTGGTAGGCGGTGGCGCGGGACGACTCGTGGGGAATCGTCATCTACGCTATCCGCTTCACACCCCGTTCATGAATCTTGGTTTGAGTCTGCTCGACAAGGTCGATGTGCATGTCGAGCGGATCGCAGACAGCACTGGTCGGTTGAGCGAGCTGTAAAAAGCGCTATGGCCGGGCCGTGAGGCCCGTGCTCGAACCCGGTGGGTTCGGCCGTGTCCGGGCCGCCCTTGGAAAGCATCATGCGTGACCGTCTGCTACCCCGTCGTCTCCATGCCGCCGCGTTGTGGACCGCGGCGGCGACACTGGCCGCCATTCCCGCGGTGCCATCGGGAGAAGGTTTGGCGATAGCAGAACCGTCTGTGACCGCCGCGGTACGGAGCGGCGACCTCGCCGCCGTGCAAGACCTGCTCGCCGCGGCTGTCGATGTGAACGAACCTACGGCTGACGGGACTACGGCATTGCATTGGGCGGTTCATCGGGATGACCCAGCTCTTGTCGAGCTGCTCCTTGACGCGGGCGCGGAGGTGTCGGTCGTGAACCGCTACGGGGTCATGCCGTTGATGTTGGCCGTGTCGAACGGCCACGCCGGCATCGTGGATCGGCTGCTTCGGGCTGGCGCGGACTCTGAAGCGGCCATGCCTGGTGGCGAGACGGCGTTGATGGCGGCGGCACGCACCGGCGCTCCCGGGGTTGTACGGATTCTGCTCGAGAGTGGCGCGAACCAGAACGTCACAGAACAAGCGGGGCAGATCCCCCTGATGTGGGCTGCCGCCCACAACAATGCTGACGCGATCGAGTTGCTCGTGACGCGTGGGGCCGACGTGCATGCCCGCACACCGGTGCAGGACCCGACACCGAGTCGGAGCTATTTCTCGAGTCCGCCGGCCACCGGGTTCACGCCGTTGCTGTTTGCGGTGCGGGGCGGTCAGCTTGATGCCACCCGGGTGCTGCTCGATGCCGGGGCGAACGTCAACGATACGTTGTCGGATGGTCAGAGTGCACTCGTGGTCGCGGTCGCGAATGCGAACTGGGAGCTGGCCAACTATCTCCTCGACCGTGGCGCTGATCCGACCTTGGCGGGCGCGGGCTGGAATGCCCTCCATCAGACTGTTCGTACCCGGCGACCCAATCCGAGTGGCGGTCTTGCCGGTCCGATACCAACCGGGCGGGTCGATAGCATCGACGTCGTGCGCAAGCTCATCGCCCACGGCGTGGATGTCGACACCCGTATGACCCGGAATGGCATGAAGGACGGGCAGAGGAGCCGGTTGAACCGGCTCGGGGCGACCGCCTTCTTTCTCGCGGCCAAGAACACCGATGTCGAGGCGATGCGGGTGTTGATCGATGCAGGCGCGGATGCGGCCATCACCAGTGCTGACGGCACGACACCGCTCATGGTGGCGGCCGGGGTCGCGATTTTTATTCCGGGCGAAGATGGTGGGTCATTGCCCGGTCAGGAACATGAAGTGCTTGAGGCGGTGCAACTGTGCGTTGAGCTCGGAACGGACGTCAACGCTGTCAATGAACGAGCCGAGACCGCCCTGCATGGCGCCGCGTTTCGTGGGGTGAACGCGGTGGTCGACTACCTAGTTGACCATGGGGCCAAACTGGACGCAAAAACGGTGGAAGGATGGACACCACTGGCTCTGGCTAACGGGCTCAGCTACTCGGACTTCTACAAGGCACAGGTCCATACCGCCGATCGGTTGCGCGAGCTGATGCAGGTTCGCGGGCTCGAGACGGCCGGACATGGTATCGACCCGTCCGTGTGTCTCGACTGCTTTCAGACCCGCCCCGATCAAGTGCGCGCGGCTATTGTACGCGATGGGAAGATGGCCGCCGAGCTTGCCGCCGGGCTGCGGTGAGCGAGGACGCATGGGTACGGTCGCGGGGCGTCGGTCCGCCATTGCCCCCGGCGTCGTGCGTGGAGAGTGGTGGCACCGTCTCGACGACGGTCGGCTCCAGTGCGATTTGTGCCCCCGCTACTGCAAGCTGCGCGACGGTCAGCAAGCCTTTTGCTTTGTTCGTGAGGCCCGCGAGGGCGAGATCGTGCTCACGAGTTATGGCAGGGCATCCGGCTACTGTATCGATCCGATCGAGAAGAAGCCGCTCAATCACTTCTACCCCGGATCGAGCGTGCTGTCCTTTGGCACGGCCGGGTGCAATCTCGGATGTCGGTTCTGTCAGAACTGGGACATCTCGAAGGCGCGGACGGTGCAGACTCTCTCCGAGACCGCGAGTCCCGACGCGCTGGCCGACGCCGCGGTCTCGCACGGCTGCACGAGCCTGGCGTTTACCTACAACGACCCAATCATCTTCGCCGAGTATGCGATTGATTGTGCGAAAGCGGCCAGGGCGCGCAACATCCATTCGGTCGCGGTGTCGAGTGGGTACGTCACGCCGGCCGCCGCACGCGATCTGTTTACCCACATGGATGCGGCGAACATCGACCTGAAAGCGTTCACGGAGTCGTTCTATCAGCGCATCTGTTTCGCCCATCTCCAGCCAGTGCTCGATACCCTGCAATGGCTCGCCCGGGAGACCGACGTCTGGCTCGAAGTCACGACCCTCTTGATTCCCGGCCACAACGATTCACCAGACGAAGTCGGCCGGTTGTGTGATTGGATGGTCGAGCACCTAGGGGCGGATGTTCCGCTGCACTTCACTGCGTTTCATCCGGACTTTCGGATGCCCGATGTACCTCCGACCCCGCCGGCTACACTCCGCCGAGCGCGGGACCAGGGCCGTCGAGCCGGGCTACGGCACGTGTACACTGGCAACATACGTGACACCGATGGTCAGTCCACCCGATGCCCGGGCTGTGGAAGCCTCGTGATTGGGCGGGATGGGTATGACATCAACGCGTGGGGTCTCGATGATGTGGGGCGCTGTGAGGGGTGCCAGACCGGGCTTGCCGGGCACTTCCTGTCCGAGCCTGGGCAGTGGGGGGCCTCGAGACGTCGGCCGCTACGCGTGTGACAAGAGGTTGGTGAGCTCAGGAAACAGGAGTTGTGGCAGCGATTCGTGGGCACGGGGTCGGCCCGCGAAGCCGGTTGCACGCTCATAGCGTTCCAATACCTTAAGCGCCTCCGGCACCGAGGGCTTCTTGATTGCCTCGAATTCGACGCAGGACAGGATGCGGGTGTTGGTCGATGCCCGGTAGTGCACCGCTTCCAGGTCGGGGAAGTACCACACGGCGACATTCTTATGAATGGCGCCGCTCCATCCCACGCCGAACCGTTGGAGAAACGCATCGACCGCCTTTTCTTGATTCCCGGCGTGCTGACCAAGATCCAGATTGATTTCTGAACGGACCTCCGAATCTCCGCCAACGGACTTGATGGTGAGATGCTGGAGTTCCCGATCGTAGCGGTGACGAACCACGAACTGTTGCCGCTGCCCAGATTCGGTCAAAAAGTAGCGGTCGACCACTTGGACAGTGTTCGTTCGAGTTGGAGTCAGTGATTCCATCGTTCGACGGAATCGCGATAGGTCGAAGTCATCGTCGACCACGAACTTGTGCTCGATCTCGCTGAAGGTGAGGTCGGGTGCATCGCATTTGTGAGTCGGTGTGGACATAGCTCATCCTCACATCCAACGTTTGAAGCGACCGAGTGCGGCGAGACGGAGTCGGAGACTTGGCGAGTACCGCCGGATCGTCTCGTCGTCGACCAGGACATTGTCTGGGTCACGCTGGAGGCCGGCAAAGATCACTTGTGCGGGCGCGATCCCTCTGGGGTCGCGCGTGGCCAGCATCGCTTCGGCCAGACGGTCGTGGGCCGCGTCTTCGAAGTTGTAGCTGCCAAAGGCCACCCAAGTGTCGTCAACCAGGACAATCTTGGAGTGCTCACCGTGGCGATTCTCGTAGATTCGTATGCCGGCCGCGAGCAGCTCCCTGTAGCCGACCGCGGCCGCAATCCATGCCAGCTCGGTGGCGGGCAGGGCGTCGCGATGCGAATGGTACACCTCCACTATGACTCCTCGTGTGGCCGCGGCCACAAGGGCGGCCACAAGTGCCCGTACAGGCTTGAAGTAGAAGCAGGTGAGCCGGATGTGTTCGCGGGCGGCGTTGAGCATGTCAATCATCCGGTCGGTGACGACGTTACTCCCACGCCATCCCAGCGGTCCCCAGGCGCCCTGGTGTAGATTCGGATTACAGAACCAGTAGTCAAGATCCAGATCGGCGGTGGTGTCGCCGGCGGTCTCGAGCATCATCAAGTGGTTGTCGACGACCGTTCCACCAAGCTGGCGATAGCTCTCGAGCAGGACCCGGGTTACCGGGCCGCGAAGTGCGACCGAATACTCGTTCCAGCCTGCGAAGGATGACCGTGTGATGTTGCTGCTACCGAAGAGGGCCTCGCCCTCTTCCGAAACCTGTATCTTGACGTGCTGCCCGCCACCGAGTTGTCGCTGAGAGAGACGGAACGGTCGATACACAGTTACCGTGGCGCCCGTCTCGCGCAAGAGTTCAAGTTGAGCCGCCAACGTCGTCTTCATCTCTGTTGACATGAGAACGCCGCCGAGCTGTTGTCCAAAGCCATCAATGAGAAGGTTGACCGCGACGCCCCGCCGCTGGGCTTCCAAGAGCGCAGCCAGGAACGCGCTCCCGTAGTCGTCCCATTCTACGTAGTAGGTCGACGCATATAGGAAGCGCCGCGCCGTCTGGATCATGTCGAGGCGACATTTCCATTCGGCGGCTCGGTCCCATAGCGGACGGAGAGAGGAAGCGCGGGCCATATGTGAAGGCCGAACCGGGGAGAGCCGGCTGGTCGGCGATCGTGGCGGGAGGTAGTCCCGATGTGAGCGATCCTACTGCACCAAGCGCGTGGCTTCTCAGACACTCCGCCATTCCTTCGTTACCCATCTGCTCGAGGACGGATACGACAGTAGAACCGTGTAGCAACTACTGGGTCACCGCGGCCACCGCACCAGCATGATCTACACGCACGTTCTCCAACGAGGTGGACGTGGCGTGCGGAGCCCTGCGGACAGATTGTGACGGCTTGGCGCGTTGTGTTCACAGCCATACACCTGCCCTGCCCTTTCGGTACGTTGGTGAATTGGACGGAGCGCCGGTCTCGCGTTCAGTCTCAAAGTCGCCGTCCCCGGCGGTGACACGCCTCCGCCCGCGTGTATCTATCCTGCAACGAGGGCCAGAGCTTGCGAGTGGACGCACTCCGCTCGCGCGTAACGGCGATACACACCGGCTCTGACCCGCGTGCTACGATGCTTTTCGTTCACACATTACGGCCGAATTCCTGGGAGGCCATCCCTGGCGCCATTGCGCGCGGTCAGGTGTTCGGTTCACGGTCTACGAGGAGTTTGGCAGACGAAGATGGCGACTTCACCACGACCGACCGAAATACGATGCCAGCCTGTGGGCAGGCCTCCTTGATGATCGACTCGGACTCAAGGCGACTCTCGTTCGACGAGCTGCTTGAGGAGAGGCACCACAAGTGCAGGCACTGTTCACGCAGCGGTGGCGGCTGGGTGGTGCTCAAGAAAAGGACCGGCGGAGTTCTTCCCGCAGCCAGACGAGCTCTACCTGACGGAGCGGTCGGAATTCGACCTGGGTCAGCGTCCTGCTGATGTTGATGCTGCCTGGATGGTTGCTGACGAAGCGATGGTTCGAACTGGGAACTGGGACAACGTGGAAAATGGTGTGAGGCATCTTCACGCCTTCGGTACGGCCTGGGGTGGATTCGGCCTGACTGAGGTCGACGACCCGTAGCTTTCGATTAGTATTAACTGTGGCACTCGAACAACGACGCCCACATGGTGCACATAACCTTCGAGCTGCTGGTAGATCTGGGCGCGGCGCTGGCGCCGGTGATCGCCGAGATGAAGGCGAAAGGGTAGCCCGGACTCTGGCTGGTGGGCGGCCAGTGCACGCCAAGAATCAGGAGCATATCCGTCAATGAGACGACAGAGTGCCGAGATAGCAGTACGCTCGTCCGCCCACTCGGAATCGTCTCACGCAACCACGTAACGCAGCGGTTCGGTCGCGCCAGCCGCTGAACGCCGACGTTAGGCTACCATTCACGGAGTCAAGAAAGAGCAGCGACCCTGATTGGCCCGTCGGTTATCGGACGTTCGATGGAGGGCATGATGAAGAGAACAGACAGATGGCTCGCGACGCTCGTGACACCAGCCCTGAGTCTTGGGTTGATCGCCGATGCGCGGGCAGAACTGATCAACCGGGGTGTATCCGACGGTGTGACGCTTATTTACGATAGTACTCAGAACATCACCTGGCTCGGCGATGCGAACTGGGCGAAGACGTCTGGCTTTGACGCGGATGGAGAGATGACTTGGGATGAGGCCAGTGCCTGGGCGGGAGACCTGACGATCGGCGGCTTTTCCGATTGGCGGCTTCCCCTCACATTTGACGAGACCTGCAGGGGCGCTGGGT
Organism: Acidobacteriota bacterium; assembly: GCA_036336225.1. Lineage (GTDB taxonomy): Bacteria > Acidobacteriota > Vicinamibacteria > Vicinamibacterales > UBA8438 > JAJEEA01. Next base: position 6,872 of record JAYZGM010000016.1, read on the forward strand.
GTAGCAACGGCGAGATGGGGCACTTGTTAAGCGTCGAAGGGGTTTCGTCCGCCAATCCTGACCTGTTTCTCAACGTCCAAGAGCATCAATACTGGTCGAGAAGAAGTTACTCGTCAGACCGGGACCTCGCTTGGTATGTCCACTTCGGAAATGGTGACCAGGCGGTGGCGGGTAAGAACGACGGTCACATCCCGTGGGCCGTACGTGACGGAGACGTGGGCGCGGAAGTCTCTATTGATACCAAGCCGTGTCGTTTCCTCAGCAAGGTGAATCTCGGTTTGCGTGG
>JAYZGM010000017.1:0-14494 GCA_036336225.1 Acidobacteriota bacterium
CCCGCGGAAGTGGATGAGGTCGTTCAGGACGCGTTCTTGAAGGCATTCACACACTTGCCCTCGTTCCGTGAAGATTTGTTCTTTGAGTTGTGGTTTACCCGTATTCTCGTGAACACGTGTCTCGATCGTCTCAAAGCCCGCAGTCGCCGAGCCCGCTGGCTGGTGCCGGCCGACGCCCGCGACTCGGGCCTGCAGGACGGACCGCCAAGCGGCGAGCCCTCGCCCGAAGCCAATCTGCTCACCAAGGAACGTCGAGTGCGTCTCGAAAACGCGATCGAGCAGCTCCCGCTTCGCCAGCGCACGGCAATTATTTTGAGCCATTTCGAAGGTCGCCCGACACGAGAAGTCAGCACCATCATGGGGCTGAACGAATCGACCGTCCGCGTCCATCTCTTTCGTGCAATTCGGAAGCTTCGTGGGCTCCTCGATCGAGACAGCTGGATAGGTCAATCGAGGGTAGCGCAGCCGACGCGAGGTGCGTGAGCCAGGGCTTCCGCCAGAGGCAGCCTGACTCTGAAGGCACCGGAGGGCAAACGAGACGATGACCGTGCCCTGGTTTATTTCACGCTGGTGGACAACCGGTCCGCCGCGGCATCCGTCGGATGACCAGCTGCTGGCCATAGCGCTTGGGACGCAGGAACGCAACACCATCTCGGTGGCACGTCATGTTCGTGTTTGTCGATCATGCCAGCATCGCGCGGCTCACACGTCTACCATGCTCGGCGCCCTGTCAGACGCGGCCGAGACCGCGTTTTCGGAAACGTATCCGGAGAATCGACTCACCATCCAACGTGCGCGTATTGGCACTCGACTGGCGAGGGCAATTGGTACGGATGCGCCGGCCCGCGTGATCCCATTCCCATTCTCCCGTCCACAAAGTCGTCGTCTCGGCTTCGCGTCAGGGCGGTGGGGCGTGGCGACCGCCACCGGGCTTTTCCTGGGAGTGACGGTCGGTCAGGTCATACATTTTCATCCCGAACGGGCTCCGACCCTTAGCCCGGCGCCGACCGCCAGTACCCGTTCGCTGGACGGCGGCGAGCGTTCTCCGGCTGCTACGCTCGACCTGACGGGAACAATCGAGCTCCCGTCTGTCCGTGGTGATAGCCCGACCGCGCCCGTCCCACTCACGCTCAACGAATTCGCGCGCGTCATGGGCAACGAGCCGTTCCTGGGTGCCCGCGATGTGTCCTCGACCGGTTTGTCAATCGCCGAGCTCGAGCCGATCGATGCCCTTACGCCACACGTACAGGACCTGCCGAATGGCCCATAAGGCCCGCGGCCGTGCACCGCACGCGACTACAGCCCCGCCTCGGTAATGTCCGGTAAGGCACTCGCCCCTGCCCAACCATGACCATCGTGAACACGCTACCAGCTCACCCCTTGGACGATGATGAACCTGGTAGATCCGCGGCTCCGGTCTATCGGAAGGGTCTCGCGCTCAAAGACGAAGTGGCTGGTGAACTTGCTGCTGACTATCACAGCGTCCTCGTAGACGAGGTAAGGGCAACCGACTATCAGTGGCAGCAAGGCCGGCTTCGGATCCACCTCGCACGCGAGTTCGGGTTTTGCTACGGGGTCGATCGAGCGGTTGATTACGCGTATCAAACGCGTCGCCGGTTCCCTCACCGGTCCATCTACCTCACCGGCGAAATCATTCACAATCCCCGTGTCAACGAACGCCTCAGAGAGGCGGGGATACGGTTCTTGAGCGACCCGGAGGAGGACGAGCATCGTCTTGGCGCCGAGGATGTCGTCATTCTCCCCGCCTTTGGCGTCACGATCGCTATCCTCCTCCAGCTCCAGGGGCAGGGGTGCACACTGGTCGACACGACGTGCGGGTCCGTGCTCAATGTGTGGAAGAACGTGCTGCAATATGCCAGGGATGGCTTCACGGCGATCATCCACGGCAAGGTCAAGCATGAGGAAACCCAAGCCACTGCTTCCCAAGTGCTGCGCTACGCGCACGGGCGCTCGTTGGTCGTACTCGACCGGGCAGAAGCAAGCGTAATCTGCGATTTCATCCGGCACGGCGGAACCTCGGAGAGTTTTCTCGGCCAGTTTGGCCACGCGGTCTCACCGGGTTTTGACCCGGTCCGCGACCTCCAACGGGTCGGACTGGCCAATCAGACGACCATGCTGATGTCCGAATCCCTCGTCATCGGCGAGATGATTCGTGAGGCGATGGTCGACCGCTACGGCCAGGAGCCCGGCGAGCTTGCCAAGCACTACCGCGCATTCGATACCATCTGCAGCGCGACCCAAGACCGCCAGGACGCCGTGGCCGCCCTGCTCAAGCGCCAGGACCTCGACCTCATGATCGTCATCGGCGGATATAACAGCAGCAATACGCGCAACTTGGCGAGGCTCGCGGGTCAACAACTCGCCACGTATCACATCGCCGACGCGGAGTGCCTCGTCTCGCCCCGAGAAATCCAGCATCGTCCAGTCGACCACGCGCCACCGAGCGCCGTGGGCATGATGGTCCCCGAGATCCGCAGCCATGACTGGCTGCCCCACGCCGGTGCGGTCAAGCTCGGTCTCACGGCCGGCGCATCCACTCCCGACTCGGTCGTCGGGCAGGTGATCGAACGACTTGGAACATTTGTGGCCGACCACGCGTAAACACTTCGCTTTCCGGAAGCGTCTTGGCTAAATATAGTACTGAGTTCCATCATGCAGGAGGGTTGCCCTATGCGCAGGTGGCTGCCGACGCTCTTCAGCCTTTTGGTCGTTTGGACCTTGGCGCCCGTGATCGCCAGCGAGCAGTCTCCTCGTCCACACCGATGGTGGCAGTCGGACGAGGTGAAGACCTTGCTCGAGCTCACCAACGAGCAAGCTGAGTCGCTCGACAAAATCTACCGCCAGACCCTGCCCAAGCGACGAGAGTCCTGGCGTCGACTGAATGCCGAAGAACGCACCCTGTCCCAGCTCATCGCCGACATGCAGGTCGAAGAAATCGACATCACCCGCCAGATCGACCGCGTGGAGGCAGCACGGAGCGAACTCAGCAAAACGCGAACCTTGATGGTCTTTCGGATGTATCGCGTCCTCAATCCCGGACAACGTGTGACCCTCAAAGAATGGAGGAGACGCGACGATGACGAGTCTGGGGCCAGGGGTCGGCGGTGCTAGAACGTCTGTCCCCACGTGGCTCGAGGGAAGTTTGAGCCGCTCGTCCTAGTCTAGGATCACAACAGGCCCGTCGGCCTGCCCGCACTGCACGGCGTTACCATAATGTCGGCGCCGGAGACGAGGCGGTACAGAGCCCCGTGCGAGTGACGGTGACGATCCCCTTGGTTGGACGGCGTCGGAACCAGGGCTGTTACTGTATACGTATACAGAGTCATGCGTGCCAGATACCAGCCTCAGAGCGGAACCGCTATGCGGAGACTACAGTTGGCCATGTCGACCATCTCGCTTCTGGTCGTGGCCGCCACCACCTCGGCCCAACCGAGCGAGGACCGGGTCGCCAGTCTGTTAGCCCAAGCGCACGCGCGGGTCGCAGCTGTCCAGATCCCGGGAGCGGGGCCTCGAGTTGAGCTGACCTTGGACGATGCGATCGCCCGGGCGCTCGAACGGAATCTCGATCTCGCCGTCGAACGGTTGAACCCGCAAGTGTTCGACCTCACCCTCGCCCAGCAACTTGGTGCCTATCGGCCGACATTCGATACCGCGCTGTCAAACAACTCACGTACGAATCCTGCGTCGACCCAGCTCGACGGCGGTGCAGCCGTGGTCAGCGATACCGTGGTCTTCAACACAGGAATCACGCAAGCGGTCGAGTTGGGCGGGGGGCGATACGAGGTCAACCTCAACAACAACCGATCCGCCTCCACCAACTTCTTCACGAGCTTCAACCCAAGCTACCGGACAGCCTTTCAGGCCTCCTACACACAGCCCCTGCTCCGTGGCTTTCGGATCGACACGACACGCCAGCAGATTCGCGTCACCCGTATCAACCGTGACATCGCCGACATCGACCTTCGGCAAACCGTGACCAACACCGTCTCGGCGGTGCGAGAGGCCTATTGGGAGCTGGTATACGCAACGCAAACTGTCTCCGTCCAGCAGCAAGCCCTCGATCTCGCCGAAGCCTTGATCCGTGACAACGAGGCACGCGTAGAGATCGGCACCCTGGCCCCGATCGACGTGGTGCAAGCGCGTTCGGAGGCGGCTGCGCGACGACAGACGCTAGCCCAAGCGGAACAGGCGCTCGCCACCGCGGAGCTTGTCCTCAAGCAGCTCATCGTGGATGGCACCAATGACGAGTACTGGAGGGCCGTTCTGGACCCGATCGACCTGCCGACACTCGACCCAGCGCCAATCGACCTCGATGGCGCCATCCGGCGCGCCCTCGATGAGCGTACCGATCTCGCCCGATCCCGGCGACAGCTCGACATCAACCAGGTGAACTTGTCGGCGATGCACAACGCCACCCTACCAGCGGTGGATGTTGTGGGGAGCTACCAGCTCCAAGGGCAAGGTGGCACGCGGTTTATACGGTCGGGACTCGGCGGGCAGGTCACGACGGAGATCCCCGGCGGGATCAGCGACGCGTTCAATCATCTTTTTGACGCCGACTTCCCCGTGTGGTCCGTCCAACTCAACGTAAGCTACCCGCTCGGGCAAAGTGGGGCCGACGCGGCGTATGCGCGGGCACGGCTCCAAACTCAGCAAGTACAGGCCCAACTTCGCCAACTCGAGCTCCAGGTGGCGACGGAGGTCACGAACGCCGTCGTGCAGATTCAAGCGATCGAACGACGGGTCGAAGCAGCCACCGCCGCTCGAGAGCTTGCGGAGGAGCAGCTGGCCGCCGAACAGAGCCGGTTCGAAGCTGGCCTGTCCACGAATTTCTTTGTCGTGCAAGCGCAGCGAGACCTGGCAACGGCGCAAGACGCGGAGCTGCGCGCGATTCTCGACCAGCAAAAAGCGCTGATCGAGCTCGACCGCGTGCAACGAACGTCCCTGTCACAGGCCGGCATCTCGATCGTCCAGTAAGGAAGCCTCGATACTTGCGAGACGACGCCGGAGGCGATTGGTTTCGGCCGTGCCAGCCGGCACGATTTTCCCGAGGATAGGTGCCCCATGAAAAAGGCGCTCTTCGTCATCATTCTGGTTGGGCTTGGTCTCACCGCCTACGGCTACTTGGGCTATCGGACCACCGAGTTCGTTCCCGAAGTGAGCACTGTCACCCTAACTCAGGGTAACGTCGTGGACACGGTCGGTGCGACCGGCGCCCTGGAAGCAGTTACGACTGTCCAGGTGGGAAGTCAGGTGTCTGGAATCATCGACGAGCTCTACGCGGACTTCAACTCGATCGTCCGCGAAGGCGATGTGATCGCGAGGCTCGAGCCGTCGTTGTTCGAGACCCAGATCGAGCAAGCGCGGGCGAACCTCGCCCGGGCCGAAGCGGACGTGGAACGCCTCCACGTCTCGCTGGAGGACACCCAAACGCAGCTCCGGCGTTCCGAGGACCTGTCGGCGCGCGAGCTCATCTCCGAGTCGGAGCTGGAAGCGGCCCAGGTGAACGTGCGATCGGCAGCGGCCCAGCTTAAATCGGCGGAAGCGAGTGTTATTCAGTCGCGTGCCTCATTGAACCAGAGCGAGGTCAACCTCGGGCACACCATCATCACGGCTCCGATCGACGGCATTGTCATTGCCCGACAGGTGGACGTTGGCCAAACAGTCGCGGCAAGTATGTCCGCGCCGGAGCTGTTTATCATCGCGGCCGACCTGACGAAGATGCAGGTCATCGCCAACATCGATGAATCGGACGTGGGCCGGATCCGCCCGGGGCAACCGGTCACCTTCACGGTTGATGCGTATGCCGCGGAGGAGTTTGATGGCACCGTATCGCAGATACGGCTCGAACCGGTCGTGCAACAGAATGTCGTGACCTACGCCACGGTCATCGACGTACCCAATAACGAGCTCAAGCTGAAACCGGGGATGACGGCCACAGTCACCCTCGAGATCGCACGCCGTGAAGACGTGCTCCGGGTACCAAACACGGCGCTGCGCTTTCGGCCCACGCCGGAGATGTTCGCTTCCCTCGGCCAGCCGGTACCCGAGACCCTCCAGCGGGGCGGTGAATCGCGAACCGGCAACCGACGCCGTGCCGGCCCCCCCGGAACGCGGGGCGGCCCCGGGGGTGGACGGGGCGGCTTCGGAGAGATGAGCGATGCCGAGCGACAAGCGATGCGGCAACGTCTCCAGACGATGACCCCCGAACAACGCGCAGAGTTCTTCGCGGCTCGAGGCGGGCGCGGCGGCGGAAGAGGCGCCGCGGCACGACCCGGTCGACCTGGAGGGAGCCCCCCCAGACGCCGTGCCCCGAACGATGCTGCCACCATTCCGACGGTCGAGCGTGGCGCGACCACCATCGATGCATTGTTTGCCCCACTCGAGGTCATCGAAACAGAGGGACGCGTCTGGGTGATGGATGAGGGACGGCTCACATCCGTTGACGTGCGTCTCGGTGTCACCAACGGCACCGCCACCGAGCTACTCGGATCCGCCAACTTCACGCCCGCCCCCAGTGCGCCGACTCCTGACCCACAGATACAAGAGCTCAGACAGCAACTGGGCATGCTCAATGATCCTGAGATGCGGACCACACTGGAAGGCATGATCCAACGACTGGAAGCGAATAGCCCTGCGCCCCCCCCCGGACCGTCCCAGGTGGCACTCAACGCGGGCATCCAACTCGTCACCAATGTCACGACCCCCGACGCGGGCGCCTCCGCGCGCTCGTCAGCAGGTGGCGGCTCACCGTTGATACCCCAGTTTGGGCGAGGTCGCCGACGGTAGTGAACGCGATCGTGGGAGTATCGAGACAGACCATGACCGCCGGTCCGTCGATCGCCGTCCACCACCTCACCAAGGTCTACGACCTGGGCGAAATTCGGGTTCGCGCCCTCCGCGGGGTGTCACTCAATATTCAGGCCGGAGAGTTCGTTACCGTGATCGGTCCGTCCGGGTCGGGTAAATCGACTTTCATGCACATTCTCGGATGCCTGGATCGTCCTACGACCGGGCGCTATCTGCTCGACGGACACGATGTGTCAACGTTGTCGAAGAACGCGCTCGCCGCCGTTCGCAACAAGCAGATCGGGTTCGTGTTCCAAGGGTTCAACCTGCTGCCACGCACGAGTGCGCTCGACAACGTCGAGCTACCACTCCTCTACAATGGTAACGGAATTCGGGGCAGGGAGCGCCACCGCCTGGCGCATGAGGCGCTCGAAGCCGTCGGACTCAGTGACCGGGCCGGTCACCATCCCAATCAGATGTCGGGCGGACAGCAGCAACGTGTCGCGATCGCGCGGGCGCTCATCAATCAACCGTCGATCCTCCTGGCCGATGAGCCCACCGGCAATCTCGATAGCCGCACGAGTGTCGAGGTGATGGGAATCTTTCAGCAACTCAACACCCAGCGTGGAATCACCGTCCTCCTCATTACGCACGAGCAGGACATCGCAGAGTATGGCACGCGTATCATCGCCTTCCGGGATGGCAAGATCGTGAGTGACAAGTCGACGCCGGTTCGCCGGCTGGCGGCCGATGAACTCGGCACGCTGCCACCGGAAGACGAGGACGTCTCGGAACGCAGTGAGGGACGCGCCTCGTCTGGCGATCCGCCGACGCTCGTCCCGCCCGAGTCCGGGGCCGGGTCGTCTCCGGTCGGCGTGGACGAGTCGGAGCCCGCTCGTCTCCAGAGCGAGCCACCACCGGCTCTCGGCCCTCGGTGAAACCCGTGTGGCCTCAAGGGCGGGACTGGCCAGGGCGACGCGACGAGGGGCAGATTGAGTATGTTCGACCGAGAAGCAACGCAGTCCAGACGGGATTCAGCGCCGCTCGAATGCAGCGCAGCTTTTCCCATGGGTTGCTAAGGAGTGGATGATGACGTTGCTAATGATTTTCAGGGTGGCGTTGAAGGCCCTCGGACGAAACAAGATGCGTACGGCACTCACCATGCTGGGGATGATCATCGGCGTAGCCGCGGTCATCACGATGGTCGCGCTGGGCACCGGCGCGCAGCAGCAGATCGAAGCGCAGATCCAGTCAGCCGGCACCAATCTCATCATGGTGCGGGCTGGCAACTGGAGCCGAGGCGGAGTCAGTCACGGAATGGGCTCGTCACCTCGTCTCAAGGCGACCGACGTTGAGGCTATCCGCACGCAGGTCCCCGGTGCGCAGTATCTCACCGCCGGTGTCAGCACTCGAGACCAGGTCGTTGCCGCTGGGCAGAACTGGTTCACTCGGATCGACGGGGCCGATATTGAACTCCCTCTGGTCCGTTTCTGGAACATCGAGTTTGGTGAGTTCTTCACCTCTACCCACGTCAACAGCGCGGCCAAAGTCGCGATACTGGGGTCGGTCGTTCGCGACAACCTGTTTGGCGAAGGGGTCGATGCAGTGGGCGAGGCCATCCGGATTCGGAATCAATCCTTCCGGGTCATTGGCGTCATGGCCGCCAAGGGATCGGGTTCCTTCGGGGAGGATCAGGACGACACAATCTTCGCGCCCTACACGACTGTGCAGCGCAAGCTCCGCGGCCGTGACGGAACCAACATCTCGCAAATCATGATCTCGGCGCGTTCCGCGGACGAGATTCAGCAAGTCTCCGACGACATCGAGGCGGTGCTGCGGGTTGAGCACAAGCTGATCCCTGGGGAAGACAACGACTTCATGGTCCGCACCCAGGACGACATCACCAGTATGCGGACCGGCATGACACAGACGATGACGATGTTCACCCTGGCGATCGCGGTCGTCTCGCTCATCGTCGGCGGGATCGGGATCATGAATATCATGCTGGTGTCGGTCACCGAGCGCACACGCGAAATCGGACTCCGCATGGCGGTCGGAGCCAAGGGCAAGGACGTTCTGTGGCAGTTTCTGGTGGAGGCTATCGCCCTGAGTCTCGTGGGTGGGTTGATCGGCGTAGGTCTTGGGTTCGCCATCTCTGGTGGACTCACTGAATTCCTCCAATGGCCGACCAGCGTTCCACCCGACGCCATCGCCATCTCGGTCGGGTTTGCCGCCTTTATCGGCGTCGTCTTCGGATTCTACCCAGCATGGAAGGGAGCCCAGCTCGACCCGATCGAATCGCTCCGATTCGAGTGAGTCGCGCACGCCTGGAGAACGAGACGGACTCAGGAGAGGCTCAGGCGTCGTTACGGCAGTTCACCATGCCGTTCGAGCAGGCTGTTCAGAAGCTGCTGTACGGTTTTGCCCGTGACGGGGTCGACCATGGACGGCGCGATTTCGACGAGCGGCTCCAAGACGAACGTCCTGGTCCGAAAACGGGGATGCGGCAGCGAGAGCCGCGCCGACTCCACCATGAGCTCGCCATGCAACACCAAGTCTAGGTCAAGGGTGCGTGGTGCACCCTGATAGGACCGGACACGTCCTCGGTCGTGCTCGATCGCCAGGAGAGCATCCAACAGCGGAGTGGGGGCGATGTCTGTGACGCCGACGACCGCGCCATTCAGAAACATCGGCTCGTCGGCCGCGTGTTCGGGGGGGGTCGCGATCAGGGTGGACACGACGACGTCTGACAGCAAACGACCCAGCCGGGCCACCGCGTAGTCAAGATGGGCGACGCGATCGCCGAGATTGCTGCCCAGCGCGACGGCCACGCGTCGCTCGGGTCTTGACATTGCGGGTCATTCCGGCCATGTCGAGTCGGCGACGGGTCGCACCCCCCACCGCCACTGGCGGCTCGCGCTAGTCCCCTACTGTGCGCTCTGCTTTTCTTTGCAGGTAATACACACACGGGTCCAGGGAATCGCCTTCAAGCGGGCCTCAGCCACCGGCTCGCCGCAGTCCCTGCACACACCATACGTGCCTTGCTCCAAACGCCAGAGTGCCTCCTCGATCGCCTGGAGTATCTTGGCGTCCGTCTGTTTCAGCTTAAGCTGAATGTGCGTTTCGTTGTTGCCAGTCGCCTGGTCAGCGAGGTCGCCCTGCCGACTGCTTGTCCCCACGGTAGGTTGTAGCGGTTTCGCGCCACCGCCCGCGGTGAGGATCTCGGTGCGTTTGCGTAACAACGCGTCCTTGTAGCTTGCCACGTTCATCGCAACTCCAAAGACTTCGGACCCATGTCCTGCATGGAGCCAGCCATCTAAGCGCCCTGGACGTACCGTAGCCAGTTATCAGACAGTACCACCAGAGCCGAGTCGTTCGCGGCTCCTAGCCTGATTCCAGCTCCATTTCAGCCGGCTGGATCCGCCACGCGCGGCGAGGCTTCTCCCACCCGCTGGGCCCTTCCGGCGAGTGCCGAAACCTTGATATTACCAGCTACTCGGCCTTTAGTGTACGTAACGGTTTCCGCCGAAGGACATCAACACTCGCCGTGACGCCGACCACGCCGACCACCACGGTCGTGAGCACCAGACCGACGACGTTGACAAGGGGGGTTGGGTCCCAGCTGATGTCGAGCACGTATCGGGTCAGCCCCCAGGTCAGGACGAGCGCCCCGACCGAGCCGACCAACCCAGCCAGGGCTCCCAGGGTCCCATACTCGAAAGCAAGCATGAGGACAATCGTGCGACTGGTCGCGCCAAGCGTCTTGAAAATCGCGGTGTCGTAGAGTCGTGGGAACTTTGTCATCGCGACGGAACCCCCCAGTATCAGGACGCCGCTAAACAACGCAATCCCCCCGACGACCGAGATCGCCAGGGTCACGTAGTCCAGGATCCGCTGCACGGTCGCGATCACTTCACGACCGTCGATCACGGACACGTTGGGGAAACCGGCGGCAAGATCCCGTTGGAACCGTGCCCGCTCGCCTGGCTCGGGTGGACCCTGCAAAAAGGCAATAAAGCTGTGGGGAGCCTGTTCGAGAACGGCTGGCTTGAACAAGAACATGAACCCACCGCTGCGTGAATCGTCCCAATCGACGGTTCGGATGCTGGACACGGTTGCCTGGATCTCACGTCCCAAGATTCGAAAGGACATCACGTCACCAATCTCAAGAGCCAAGCGATCGCGAACACTCTCCTCAACCGACACCTCTGAGGTTGGCGCCCCCCCTGCCTCCCAAAACCTGCCCTCAATGATCCGTTCGTTAGCCTCAAGTCGGTCCCGATAGGTCACCGTGAACTCTCGACCAACTCCGCGGCGGCGTATCTGGGCCCGGCTTGTGAGCGTCGTGTGTTGGCCCGTCACGCCGGTCACGCGTGCCCGCAACACCGGCAACAGCTGTGGCGTGACGGCGAGCCGGTCAGACAACAGGGTTGTCACCCCGTCATACTGTTCCTGCTGAATGTCTATCAGAAACATATCCGGAGTGTCCTCCCGAATCTCGAGGGCAAAGGCCGAGAGGAGATTGGCTTGCACGGCATGGATACCGATGATGAAGAAGCTCCCCAGACCGACGGCCAAGAGGATCACACGTGTTTGTCCGCCGGGTCGGGCTAGACTGAGCACGGCGTGTCTGATTGCGAACTGCGCGCTGGCTCCTATTGGCTGAATTAGCCGGACGAGCCCCTGGCCAATGCCGTGGAGCACGAGCGCAACGCCGGCGAAACCTCCACACACCCACAACCCAGCCTCCCACGAGTCAGCCTGCCAGCTCGCCAGAGCGACCAGCACCGCGGAGAGCACCACCAACACCACGATCTGGGTCCAGTCCAGAGCCCGTGACGGAGCCAACCCCCACCGCAAGAGCGACAGCGGCTTGATGACCCGCATCTCCAGCAACGGACCCAAGGCAAACAGCAACGATACGATCACTCCGACCCCGAGCCCCTGCACGGTGGCCGAACCCGTCACCGCATACGAGAGGTCGGCCAACCCCACACTTGCCGCTTGGTCGGTCACCGACGACGGGACCGCCGCGAGCGTGATCATGGCGATCACCACGCCCAGCACTGACCCGCCCAACCCCAGCACGGTCGTCTGGAGCACGTAGATCGCCAACACCTGTCGGCTCGTGGCCCCCAAGCACTTCAAGATCGCGACACTTCGGATCCGCTGTCGGACAAAGACCCGGGTCACACTCCACACCCCGATCCCCCCCAGAATGACCACGACGAACCCGACCAGACTGAGATAGTCCTCCGCCCGCTGTAGGTTCGACGCGATCCGGTTCTCGGTCCGTCGGTAGGATCGCACCCGTGCAAACTCTTCCTGTAGTGGCGCCCGTAGCCTTGTGACCAACGGGTCAATCCGCGCCTCGGGCACACGGAGCAACATCTGCCGCTCGGCCCGAGCGCCAAGACGAAGTAGGCCCGTACCGGCCACGTCGTCAAAGTCGACCAACACTCGTGGCCCAAAGCTAAAAGCCCCAAGCTGCCCCCCCGGCTCACGCAGAATCACGCCACGAATCTCGAACCTCGCCTCACCGATGACGATCTCATCACCGACCACGAGATCGAGTTGTGCCAACAGCTCCGGTCGCACGAGCGCGCCTCGACCGACGAGAAGCTCATGACGATAGACGACGTCGTTTTCCAGGACGAATGTCCCATAGAAGGGAAACTCTGGTTGCACACCCCGCAGCTCAACCACTTTGGCGACGGCTTTGGACTCGTCCGCCGGTCGCACCATTGTCGGCATTTCAACTGACCGTGTCCGGGTCACGCCCGGTTCGTCGGCCAGGATGTCCTCAATCGCGGCGAGGGCCGTCTCGCTCCATTGCTGCTCGGACTCCATGAGGATGTCGGCTGCGGTCAAGGCGCGGGTCTCGGCGGTCATCGCGAGACCAACCCGCTGGATCACCGACCGCAAGGCAACGATGGCGCCAACCCCGATCGCCACGCACACAAAAAAGAACACCAACCGACGCCAGCTGGCCCTTAGCTCGCGTCCCACCATGCGAAAGACAAAACTCATAGGGACTCCGGGACGCGTTCGCCAGGGACCGGTTCGGCCCGCCCGTCCCGCATGCGAAGCGTGACGTCGGTCATCGAGGCCAACTCCGTGTCGTGGGTCACGAGGACGACGGTGGTGCCACGCTCTCAATTGACCTCGTTGAGCAATTCGACGATGTGGCGACCGTTCACGCCGTCGAGATTGCCGGTCGGTTCATCCGCCAGCAGGATCGGCGGCTCGTTCGCCAGCGCCCGAGCAATGGCCACCCGCTGCTGCTCACCACCCGAAAGCTGTGATGGAAAATGATGTGCCCGGTCGTCGAGACCGACCCCGGACAACAAACGGCCGGCGCGGGCTCGAGCATCAACTGCGCCGGCAATCTCGAGCGGAACTAATACGTTCTCAAGAGCTGTCAACGAAGGCACTAAGTGAAAGAACTGAAACACGACCCCAATCTTCTGCCCCCGCAGCGTCGCCAACTCATCCTCGTTGAGCGACGTAATCTCGACGCCGTCAATCAGGATGTCTCCGGTCGTGGGGACATCCAGACCCGCAATTAACCCCAGCAGGGTCGACTTCCCGCTCCCCGACGGCCCCACGATCGATACATACTGACCGGACGGGATCACAAGGTCGAGCGGTTGAACAATCGTGAGCGGTTCGGTGCCACTCACGACGGTCTTCGATACGTTACGGAGCTCGATCATGCAGACAACTCGGCGACCGTAATGGAGCGCTCGTGGTCAGGGTGCGTAGTGAGGCGTGGAAGTGAGAGAGGAGAGCAACGGCTGTATCGCGACGTATACATGCTCGGCTACAATGGCGGCGCCCTCGGCGGTGGGGTGGATACCGTCGTCCTGGTTGAGCGTCGGGTCGGCCGCCACGCCGTCCAACAAGAACGGCATAAAGACCACCTCATGGGCGTCGGCCAAGTCCCGGAACACACCGCGGAACTCTTCGGTATAGGCCGCCCCAAAATTTGGCGGTGCTTCCATTCCAGCCAACAGGACCACCGCGCCACGAACCCGCGCGAGTGTAATGATCTCGTTCAAATTGTGTTTCATCTGTGCAACCGGAAGCCCCCGAAGTCCATCATTGCCACCCAACGCAACAATAAGGATCCGAACATCACCCCCGAGTGCCCACTCTGCTCGACTTCGACCGGCCGCAGTCGTATCACCGGACACTCCGGCATTGACCACCGTGACGTCGTAGCCGTCGGCACGTAGGCGCCGCTCAAGGAGGGCCGGATACGCGTCGTCGATGTCCAGGCCCAAGCCGGCGGTGAGACTATCACCGAGAGCGACCACCAAAGGGCCCCCGTCATTGTGATACGCATCCTCGACGGTCGGCTCCGTGATGATCGGGAGCGGGGCTTTGCTTCCGCCGTTGTCGTCATCGCTCGCGCAGGCGGCGACGCACACCGCGAGGACCAGCACCGGAAACCACTGACGAGATCCACACCACAGAGTCACGAGACCTATTATGCCAAGTATCTCCACGACGGCGTGGTGGGGACCCGTGATGACACCTGAAAACCCGTTACGGTCGCGCCGTCTTCACGTGCCGGCGCCAGAGACAAACATAGACAATAACGTTGAACACCAACAGCAAGACGCCAAGTTCGAGCTGCACGCTCCGCGTCAGCCCGTCCGGATACAACACGGGGAGAACA
>JAYZGM010000018.1:0-8419 GCA_036336225.1 Acidobacteriota bacterium
CGTCGTCCGCAGATAAAACTGCGGTCGATACCCTTGGAAGAACGGTGTATGCCGCCCCCCCTCATCCTTCGTCAACACGTACACCTCACCCTTGAACTTCGTGTGCGGTGTAATCGACTTCGGCTTCGCCAACACCTGCCCCCGCTGCACGTCGTCTTTCTCCAACCCCCGCAGCAGCACCCCAATGTTGTCCCCCGCCACTCCTTCATCCAGCAGCTTCCGGAACATCTCGACCCCGGTCACCACCTTCTTCTGCGTCTCGGCGAACCCCACAATCTCGATCTCTTCACTCACCTTCACGATGCCCCGGTCCACCCGGCCCGTCACCACCGTCCCCCGCCCCGAGATCGAGAACACATCCTCAATCGGCATCAGAAACGGCTTGTCCACATCCCGCTCCGGTAACGGCACATAGTCGTCCACCGACGCCATCAGCTCGTCGATCCCCTTCGCGTAGGTCTCGTCCCCTTCCAACGCCTTCAGCGCCGACCCCCGGATCACCGGGAGGTCGTCCCCCGGGAACTCATACGACGACAACAGCTCCCGCACCTCCAACTCCACCAGGTCCAGCAGCTCCTCGTCGTCCACCATGTCCACTTTGTTCAGGAACACCACCAACGACGGCACCCCTACCTGCCGCGCCAACAAAATATGCTCCCGCGTCTGCGGCATCGGCCCGTCCGTCGCCGCCACCACCAAGATCGCCCCATCCATCTGGGCCGCCCCCGTGATCATATTTTTGATGTAGTCCGCGTGCCCCGGGCAGTCCACATGCGCATAGTGCCGGTTCCCCGTCGTGTACTCCACGTGTGCCGTCGCGATTGTGATCCCCCGCTCCCGCTCTTCCGGCGCGTTGTCGATCGAATCAAACGACCGTACCGCGTTCTTCGGGTCGTGCTTCGCCAGCACCGACGTGATCGCCGCCGTCAACGTCGTCTTCCCGTGGTCAATATGTCCAATCGTCCCGATGTTCACGTGGGGTTTCGATCGGTCGAATTTTTCCTTCGCCATACGGGTAGCCTCGTTACCTTCCCTGTATACGCGCGACGATCTCTTCGCTGACTGCGCGGGGAACCTGATTATAGCGATCGAAGTGCATCGTGTAGGTGGCGCGACCTTGTGTCCGCGAACGCAGCTCAGTGGCGTAGCCAAACATCTCGGCCAGCGGGACACGGGCATTCACGATCTGCGTGCCACCGTGCGCTTCCATCGACTTGACTTTACCCCGACGACCATTCAGGTCGGCGATGATGTCGCCCATGTGCACTTCGGGCACCACCACCTCCACTTTCATGATCGGCTCCAGCAGAACCGGTCCGGCCCGACGCGCCGCGTCGCGGAATGCCATGGATGCGGCAATCTTGAAGGCCATCTCCGATGAATCAACGTCGTGGGACGACCCGTCATACAAGGTAACGGTCACGTCTTCGATCGGATAGCCAGCCAGCACTCCGGTTGTCACCGCTTCGCGGACGCCTTCTTCGACTGACGAGATGAACTCCCGCGGAATCGACCCACCAAAAATCTCATTCTCGAACACGAACCCAGCGCCCGGCTGACCGGGCACAATCCGGAGCTTGACATGGCCGTATTGCCCGCGCCCCCCGGTCTGCTTCACATATCGCCCTTCGGCATCAGACGGCGTGGTGAGGGTCTCGCGATACGCAACTTGCGGCCGACCGACCGTGGCTGCCACCCCGAACTCGCGTCGAAGGCGGTCGACGATGATCTCCAGGTGTAGCTCCCCCATCCCGGAGATGACCACCTGACCGGTTTCCTCATCGGTCCGAACCTGGAAGGTGGGATCCTCCGTCGTCAGCTTTGTCAATCCCTGGCCCAGCTTTTCTTGATCAGCCTTCGTCTTGGGCTCGATGGCCAGGGTGATGACCGGGTTGGGGAACTCCATCGCCTCGAGCACCACCGGATGCGCACGATCGCAGATGGTGTCACCAGTGGCCACCGTCTTCAGACCGACGGCCGCCGCGATGTCTCCCGCATACACCTGCTCGATTTCCTCACGCTTGTTCGCGTGCATCTTGAGCAAACGCCCAATGCGTTCTTTGCGGCCTTGGCGGGGGTTGTAAATGGTCGTTCCCGTCCCCATAACCCCAGAGTAGACACGAATGAACGCGAGCTGCCCCACGTAGGGGTCGGTCATGATCTTGAATGCAAGAGCAGAGAACGGCGCGTCGTCCTGAGCCGACCGCTCGATGGTGGTGTCCCCATTGGGCTCCATTCCGCTCACGGCCGGAATATCTGCGGGCGACGGAAGATAGTCCACAACGGCGTCGATGAGCGGCTGGACGCCTTTGTTCTTGAAGGCACTGCCGCACAGCACTGGCACAAACGGCTCGTCTTCGGTGCCAACCGACTCGATGGTGCGGCGACGGAGTGCCGCGACAATGTCGGCCTGTCCGATCGACTCCCCGCGAAGATACTGTTCGAGTAGTCGGTCGTCTACCTCACATACCTTCTCGATGAGAGCTTCCCGGGCAACCATGGCCTCGTCAAGCCGGTCAGCGGGAATATCCTCCAGTACCGACTCAGCCCCCAACGTCTCGTCTTGATACCGAACGGCCTTCATGGCGACGAGATCGATAACTCCGGCGAACGTATCTTCTGCCCCAAGCGGCAGCTGGACCGCCACCGGATTGGCTTGTAGTTTTTCGCGAATCTGGGTCATCGTCCGACCAAAATCGGCGCCGACCCGGTCCATCTTGTTCACAAAGCAGATGCGTGGCACCCGATACTTGTCGGCTTGCCGCCACACGGTCTCGGACTGGGGCTCGACCCCTCCCACCGCGTCAAACACCGCCACTGCGCCGTCCAGCACCCGCAACGAACGTTCAACTTCGGCGGTGAAATCCACGTGCCCAGGGGTGTCGATGATGTTGACCCGGTGGTCACGCCACATACACGTGGTCGCGGCGGACGTGATGGTGATCCCACGCTCCTGCTCCTGGGCCATCCAGTCCATCACCGCTGTCCCATCGTGCACTTCGCCGATCTTGTAGGTGATACCGGTGTAGAACAGCACCCGCTCGGTGGTCGTGGTCTTCCCGGCATCGATATGGGCCATGATGCCGATATTCCTCGTCCGCTCGAGCGGCACTTGCCTTGGCATCGTCCTAGAGGGCCCCGCCTGCTTCCTATGAGCGACGCTATCCTTGCCAACCTTCGGCGCGACTTCCAATTCGGCGCTAACCACTTTTCTCTATCTACCAGCGATAGTGAGCAAAGGCCTTATTCGCCTCGGCCATCCGGTGTGTGTCTTCGCGCTTCTTCACCGACCCGCCCCGAAGATTCGAGGCGTCGAGGAACTCGTTCGCCAACTTCTCTCGCATGGTCTTGCCGTCGCTCCGGGCTCGGGCATAACCGGACAACCATCGAAGGCTCAGCGAGAGACGACGATTGGGATTCACCTCGATCGGAACCTGATAGTTCGAACCACCCACTCGGCGAGACTTCACCTCCAGGGTCGGCTTGACATTGTCAACCGCCTTCTTGAACACCTTGAGCGGGTCATCTCCGGTCCGCTCGCGAATGATGTCCAGGCTTCCATAGATGAGCCCCTCGGCGGTGCTGCGTTTCCCGCTCTTCATGATGCAGCGCACGAATTTGGTGACCAGTGTGCTGCTGTAGAGCGGATCAGGTGGCACTTCTCGTTTCGGAACTTCACGTCTGCGTGGCATAGCGGTTCCCTACTAGGCCTTAGGCCGTTTGGCCCCATACTTGGACCGACTCTGTTTGCGCCCCTGAACACCGGTGGTGTCAAGCGTACCGCGCACAACGTGATACCGCACGCCGGGCAGGTCTTTGACCCGGCCCCCGCGGATGAGCACCAGCGAGTGCTCCTGCAGATTGTGCCCTTCACCTGGGATGTAGGTCGTGACCTCAATCTGATTCGTCAACCGGACACGCGCCACCTTCCGCAACGCGGAATTCGGCTTCTTTGGTGTCTGGGTAAACACACGCACACACACCCCGCGTCGCTGGGGTGACCGCTGTAACGCCGGGCTCTTTGTCTTGGTCTCCGCCCGGTAGCGGCCTTTCCTCACGAGTTGGCTAATCGTCGGCACGAGCACTCCCCCGTCGATGACACCACGACACCTCACCGCCCGGCGAGGACGCCTGCGAAAGTTGCCTCAGGCCTAGAAGCTCAGTGCTTGGCACCCGAGGCGAATCGACCCTATTAATGTGTGCGCGCCGTGAAGAGGCGTTGACGCCTTGGCACCCAATGGCTACGACCACGCTGTCTTCGACCGGCGAACCATCCTGTTGGACGGTGTTGCCCTTCGGTCGACGACTGCCGGTTTGCTCCCTTGTCACACCGATCTCGGCGTAACGCCGGACTTCACCACCGGATAGGACCGTTCACTCCACATTGGAAAGAGACCGCGTTGCGCAATTGCTCGTGACAGGTGCTTCTATCCACACGATCGTCGGAAACACAGAGCCCACGACGATCGGTCACGTTGTCTCTTTCGGACGGATCGAAGTTAGATAGGGTGTCCTAACTCCACCACAACCTTACAAGTTTAACACGAAAGCAAGGCCCTGACAAGAACAAGTTCCCCGGTCAGATACCCCTGTACTCTGGCACGAGGCCTGGCCTGCACAAGAGGACCGGTCCGCCCCGAGAGTACACGCTCACTTCCCGCTGACTTGGTCCCTACCAGCCCCCTCCGGCTCCACCAGATACTCCATCTCCCGCTCGAGCTCCAGTTCCTCTGGGGTCGGCGGCGGTGGCGGCGGGGGCTCGTCGCCCTGAATCTGAACACCACGGTAGTAGTCGAATCCGGTGCCCGCTGGTATTAGCCGTCCCATCGTCACGTTTTCCTTAAGCCCACGCAGATGGTCGACCTTCCCGGAGATCGACGCTTCGGTCAACACTCTCGTCGTCTCCTGGAAGGACGCAGCGGAGATAAAGGAGTCGGTCGAGAGCGACGCCTTGGTGATCCCGAGCAGGAGGGGCCGTCCCGTCGCCGGCTGTCCCCCATCCGCGATGACCCGTTCGTTCTCGTTCTGGAATCTGGACCGGTCCACCTGCTCATCGATCAAGAATTCCGTGCTTCCGACGTCCTCGATCTTTACCCAGCGCATCATCTGCCGTGCCACCACTTCGATGTGCTTGTCGTTGATGGTGACACCTTGTAGGCGATACACCTCTTGGATCTCATTCACCAGATAGCTCTGCAGCGCTTTTTCACCGAGCACACTCAAGATGTCGTGCGGATTACTGGGCCCATCCATCAGCTGCTCACCGGCCCGAACCCGGTCACCATCCTGAACATTCACGTGGACACCTCGAGGGAGCGAGTACTCTCGTGGCTCAGCCCCCTGCTCGTCCGGCACGATGATGACTTTGCGCATGCCCTTCACGATGCTGCCGATCTTGACGATGCCATCGATCTCGGTGATGACAGCCGTCTCTCGCGGCTTCCGCGCCTCGAAGAGCTCCTGCACGCGTGGCAGACCACCGGTGATGTCTTTAGTCTTGGTCGTTTCACGCGGAATTTTTGCCAGCACCTCACCCGCCGTGACGGCCTGCGCGTCAACCACCATCAGATGCGCGTGCGACGGCATGTTGTATTTCCGCTCGAGCTTGCCGTCTTCGTTCCGGATTTCGACCATTGGTTGCTTCTTCTCGTCAGGTGAGTCGACAATGATGAGACGGGACAACCCAGTCACCTCGTCAACCTCCTCGTGCACGGTGACGCCCTCAACGATGTCCTTGAAGCGAATGTGACCGGCCTTCTCCGTGATAATCGAGAAGGTGTACGGATCCCACTGCACGAGCACCTGATCCTGTTCGACCGGCTGACCGTCAGATACCTGGAGATGGGCGCCATAGACGACCGGATAGCGCTCACGGTCGCGGCCCTTGGCGTCCTGCACGACCACCGACCCCGTGCGATTCATCACGACCAGCGTGCCGTCCTTAGACTTGACCCACTGAATCCCATGGAACCGCACCGTGCCGGCGTGTTTGGCCTCGAGGGTCGACTGGGCCGATACGCGAGACGCGGTCCCACCTATGTGGAACGTTCGCATCGTGAGCTGGGTGCCCGGCTCACCGATCGATTGTGCCGCGACCACACCAACCGCCAGTCCGAGCTCGGCCAGCTCGCCCGTTCCAAGATCCCGCCCATAACACTTGGCACATACTCCACGGCGTGCGGCACAGGTCAGCACCGACCGAATCTTGACCTTCTCCACTCCAGAATCTTCGATCTGAGACGCGAGCTCCTCGGTGATGAGCTCGCTCGACGCGGTGATCGCATCTGAGGTGAAGGGGTCAACGATTTCCTCGAGGGCAACTCGGCCAACGATCCGGTCACGGAGGGGCTCAATGATCTCCCCGCTCTCGACGATGGCACGCGATTCAATGCCATCGAGCGTGCCACAATCGACCTCAGAGATGATGACGTCCTGTGCCACATCTACCAGACGACGGGTGAGATAACCGGAGTCCGCGGTCTTGAGCGCGGTGTCGGCCAAGCCCTTCCGGGCGCCGTGGGTCGAGATGAAGTACTGCTGCACGGTCAATCCTTCACGGAAATTCGAGGTAATGGGCACCTCGATAATCTCCCCCGAAGGCTTCGCCATCAGCCCGCGCATCCCGGCAAGCTGACGAATCTGCTGTTTGCTACCCCGGGCACCGGAATCGGCCATGATATAGACGGCGTTAAAATCCCGACCGTCCTCATCACGCCCCTCCATCTCGTTGAACATCTCGTCGGCGACTTTCTCCGTGACATCCGACCAGATGGCAATCACCTTGTTGTAGCGCTCACCATTGGTGATCGCGCCTTCGAGGTATTGCTGCTCGACGCGTATCACCTCATCGTTGGCCTGTTTGACCATGGTGGCCTTTTGCGCCGGCACTATGAGGTCGTCGATACCGATGGACAGCCCTGAGCGGGTCGCATATCCGAAGCCCAGCTGCTTCAAGCTGTCCAGCATCTCGACGGTCTTGGTGACCCCATAACGCAGATAGCAATACTGAACGAGCTGACCGAGCCCCTTCTTCTTGAGCAACCCGTTAACAAACGGCAGCCCTTCGGGGAGGGCACTATTGAACACGGCCCGACCCGCCGTCGTGGTGATGACTTTGCTGTCGATCTCCTGTACTTCGGTTCGCAAGACGTCTTGGTCGTCACGCGAGGCCGTCAGATCCATGAGCTCGCCACTAACCCGGAGACGGATCGGGCTGAGAGTCTCGATCTCACCCGCCGCCAGCGCCAAACCCACATGGTCGACCGTCCCAAAAACCCGCCCCTCGCCCTTGGCGTGACTCTTGGCCTTGGTAAGGTAATAGCACCCTAGGACGATGTCCTGTGACGGCACGGTGATGGGAGCCCCGTTGGCCGGCGAAAGAATGTTCTTTGACGCCTTCATGAGCACTGAGGCCTCGATTTGGGCCTCTGGTGCCAACGGAATATGCACAGCCATCTGGTCGCCATCGAAGTCCGCGTTGAACGCGGTGCACACCAGAGGATGTATCCGAATCGCCTTCCCTTCGACAAGAACGGGCTCAAATGCCTGGATACCCAGACGGTGGAGGGTCGGCGCCCGATTGAGCAACACGGGGTGTTCGCGAATAACCTCCTCGAGGATGTCCCACACCTCGGGTATCTGCTGCTCAACCATCTCCTTCGCTTGCTTGATGGTCGCCACCAGACCGCGATTCTCAAGCTTGTTATAAATAAACGGCTTGAACAGCTCGAGGGCCATCTTCTTGGGCAACCCACACTGGTGCAGCTGCAGCTCCGGCCCGACCACGATGACCGAGCGTCCAGAATAGTCGACCCGTTTGCCCAAGAGATTCTGTCGGAAACGACCCTGCTTCCCTTTGAGAGTGTCCGAGAGCGACTTGAGCGGCCGATTGTTGGCGCCCCGCAAGACCCGACCCCGCCGACCGTTGTCAAACAACGCATCGACGGCCTCCTGGAGCATCCGCTTTTCGTTGCGGATGATGACGTCTGGGGCCTTGAGCTCGATCAGCTTCTTGAGGCGATTATTCCGATTGATCACTCGGCGATAGAGGTCATTGAGATCGGATGTCGCAAACCGTCCCCCGTCGAGTGGCACCAGGGGGCGCAGCTCCGGCGGGATCACGGGGATCACATCCAGAATCATCCACTCGGGTCGGTTTGTCGACTTGCGGAACGACCCGACGACCTTGAGCCGTTTGGCATACTTGAGCTTCTTCTGCACCGATGTCTCGGTGCGCATGCGGTCCCGCAATTCGTCGGCGAGGTCATCGATATCCGCGCGTGTGAGTAGCTCCTTGATCGCCTCGGCACCCATCTGGGCTCTGAACTTCGGGCCGTGGTCCTCCAGGGCCTTGCGATACTGCTCTTCGGTCAGCAACTGATTCGGCTTGTACTCGCTGTCACCCGGGTCGATGACCACA
>JAYZGM010000019.1:0-6966 GCA_036336225.1 Acidobacteriota bacterium
TGGCACCGCAGGTGGGTGAAGCACCCTGACCGGATGCGTGCACCGCCTACCCCAGCCGGAGAAAGTCGCCCGAAAGCGTACCCACCAGCTTCTTACTGCACCCGAATACTTTCGGTCGCGGTTCCACTGAGGTTCGACTCGACGGTCACGGTTCCCGGGTTAGGGACCGCTTGACCTTGAGCTCGTATTTACCCGTCGTGAAGGTCATTTGCCGGTAGTCGACGACGGTGAGCACCGCATCCGGTGCCGCGGTGTTGGAGGCCACCACTTTCAGCTCCGGGTTCTTCCGTTTCCACTTCGCTTTTGGTGATGGTGATGATGTCTCCGGTCACCGCCGTTCGCACCACGACGCCGCTCGCGTCATCGAGCCAACCTGTCGGCGACGAGGGCCGAGAGTTTCAGCCGCTGAATCTTCCCCGATGGTCCCTTGGGTAAGCTCTCCAAAAAGTGTACTCGACTGGGCGACTTGAACACACCGACGTAGTGTTGACAATGCTCGATTATCTGCTGCTCGTCGACTTGACATCCTTCGCGGAGTCGAACACACGCCTGGATATCTTGGCCATACCGCTCGTCGTCGACCCCGAACGCCGCCGCTTCCAAAACGGCGTCGTGACGATAGAGCGCGTCGTCGATTTCGCGGGGCGCGATGTTCTCGCCACCCTTGATGATGAGCTCTTTGAGTCGGCCGGTGATGAAGAGATAGCCGTCGTGGTCGCGATAGCCGATATCGCCGGTGCGAAACCACCCGCCGGGCCAGAATGCGGTCCGACTCGCCTGGTCATTCTTGTAGTAACCGCTGAGGACATTGTCGCCTCGGACGAGGAGCTCACCGGTGATCTGGTCGGCGACGGGTTGCCCCTGCGCATCGGCGATCACGACGTCGTTCCCGAACGCGATACCGGGCGACCCCGGCTTACGTGCCCCCGGCGGTAAGGGATTGGAGAGAATCGGAGCGCAGGTCTCGGTGAGCCCCATGGTTTCGATCATCGGAATCCCGAACATGTCTTCGAAACGTCGTTGTATCGAGGCTGGGAGTGGCGCCGAAGCGGACCGCGCAAAGCGGAGTTGAGCGAGCTTGGGGGAGTCCTGGAAATCGATCGCTCCGTCAGCCTCGATACGGGTGGCCCGGTCGAGCAAGTAGCTGATGATGGTCGGGACCAGACTGGCCCACGTGCACTGTTCCCGCATGACCAGCCTCCAGAACTCCGAGGCGCGGAAGCGGTGGGGCATGACGACTGACCCGCCGCTGACGAGCGGTCCCATCACCGTGACGATCTCCCCATTGATGTGATAGAGCGGCAGGACACACAACGCCCGGTCGGTCGGGGTCAGCGCGTGCGCGAGCGCCGTGTTCCGTCCCCCGGCCAGCACCGCCCGATGACTCAGTTGTGCTCCCTTGGGAGTACCCGTCGTCCCAGAGGTGTAGAGCAAGAGCGCGTCATCGGTAGGCGCGATTGACACGGCGGGCGTCGCCGGTGTGTCTACGTGATCCCAGTGAGGGCCGGCATCCTCATCGGTCTCGATGCAAGTGAGGGGGCGAGGGCAGGCGGCGATTGCGGAGGCGTATTGCGCGCGATATGTCTTGGCGCAAAATAGGATGTTCGTGTCCGAGTGCTCCAGGATGTGACGAACCGACGCGAAGCCGGCCGCCGCGTTGACCGGCACGGCGACGAGACCGGCATACATGGTGCCGAGAAAGAGCGAGGTGGTCCACGAGCCGTTGTCGAGCAAGAGCGCGACTTTGTCACCCGGCGCACGCCCAAGCCCGGCGAGCTTGGCCTCGAGGGCCTGACACCGGCGACGCAAGCCGGAGTAGTCGAGGGTACTCCTCGCCTCCGGGGCAATGAGAAAGGGCGCGTTTGGGTGTGCACTCGCGCGGGCGTCGATAGACATTCGAACCGTAGCGTCGGGCATCACTCGCTAGTGTTGTGTCCGCCGTACTTCTTCCAGTAGGCGCCGAACAGTTCTGCCTCGGAGGGCCTGTCCTCAGGAATGGTGGTCGATAGATGGGTCACGTTGATGAAGTGCGTGTAGTTGAGGTTCTCGCTGATGCTATTGCCGGCCCACGATCCACACCCCATGCTGAGTGTGAAATTGAGTCCGTTGTCGAAGCTTCCACCATTGCCATATGTGTGAGCTTGGTTGACCAGCACCCGCACGACATCGAGCTCTTCGGCCAGTCGCGTCGCATGCGCATGTTCGCTGGTGTGAATACCACAGGAGTGACCCAGCCCTTGATGGGCCAGTACGTCGCGGGCCTTGGTGACCGCCGCCTCGAAGTTGGCCACTCGATAGACCGTTAGGACAAGAGAAAGCTTCTCGCACGAGAACGGATAGCCCGCGCCGACCCCGTCATCCTCCACGAGAAAGAACTTCGCATCTTGCGCCGCCGCCGGTAGGCCGACCCGTTTCGCGAACACCGAGGCGTCGGTTGCCATCAGCTGGCGGCTCAGATTCCCGCCCGACCACAACATCTGTTGCACCAAATCCTTGTCATCCGCCGAGCAGCGATATCCACCAGCCTGTTCCAAGACTGTCATCGCGGCGTCATAGACGGCGTCTGGAATGATCACGGAGTTCTCTGACGAACACGACGTGGCGTTGTCGAACGTCTTCGAGGCAGAGATTTTTTGTGCGGCGTCCGCGAGATCCGCACTGGTGTCGATGATGACGGGGACGTTGCCGGTGCCGACCCCGATGGCGGGGGTGCCACTTCGATATGCGCGCCGCACGTTGTCTTGGGAGCCGGTCACCACCACGAGATCCGCGATTTCCATCAGTGCCTGAGTGGCATCCTTGTTCACCGGCGATGGGAGCACCTGTACCAGGTCTTGGGGTAGACCGATTGTCGAGAGCGCGGCTCGCATCAGCTCGACAGTCCGCGCCGTGGTCGAATAACCACTGGGCGACGGTGCGACGATCACGGCGTTGCGGCCCTTCACCGCCATCATGGTCTTGTTCACCGGTGTGGCGGCCGGGTTCGTGGACGGGACGACCGCGGCCACGACGCCAACCGGTTTTCCGTATTTGACCAGTCCACGTGCCGGGTCGTGCTCGATGACACCGACGGTTCGTACACGCATCAGGTCGCGCAGGGTGCCAAAGGTCTTGCGCCGGTTCTTGATGATCTTGTCGGCCACGTTGCCAAAGCCGGTGTCTCGGACGGCGAGTTCGGCGAGCTCGCGGGCGCGCGCGGGTTCGTAGAGGGCCCACGCTAGCGCGGTCACCGCTTCGTCAACCCGGGACTGGTCTGCGTAGGTCAGCGCATGCATGGCGACACGCGCCTGCTGCACTAGGGTGGTCGCGCGGTCCTCCGCCCCCGAGAGCGGCTTGTTGGACCATCGAGTAGCGATTGGGGAAGCCTTCAACATGCACCACGATCCTCGTCGCCCAGCGGCCCCGTCGTCAACTTGTCGCGGCAGGCGTCACTCGTCTCCGCCAGAGGTGTGTCCGCGTAGTTGCTTGACCTGGCCGCGACGACGTTTGTCATCGAGCCGACGCGCCGCGGCGCCAGGGCCGGGTCGCGTGGCGCGTTTCGGTTTCGGAGGGCGCGCGGCGTGTTCGAGCAGTCCGACGAGTCGGTCGCGAGCGGCTGCCCGATTTTGAGCCTGGGTGCGGTGCTCTCGGCTGTCGATGACAAGCACGCCTTTCGAGGTCATACGGCTGCCGGCGGTGGCAACGAGACGTGTCTTGACCGCTGGGGCCAGCGACGAACCCGCCACATCGAACCGGAGCTCGACGGCGGTTGCGACCTTGTTGACATTTTGACCACCAGGCCCGGAGGCCCGGACAAAGCGTTCCTCGATCTCTTGGTCATCGATGACGACCGTGTCCGACAACCGAATGAGGACCATGGTTCTCCCATCCCGACGCCCGCACACTCGAGCCTACTACAGCGGCGGCGTCAGCGCTTGCGGTTCAGGCGTCACCGGCCTATGGTTGTGGGATTCGTCAGTGAGATACCGCCCGCCGCGAGTTCTCGGTCGGGCACTTAGGAGGCTCAGATGCGCAAGGGACAACTCGTAACGCTGTCGGTGGTGGTATTCGCGGTTCCGACACTGGTGCTGGGCCAGACGGGGGCGCCAGACGGTTGGACGGTTCCCCGCACGGTCGAAGGCAACCCGGATCTGCAAGGCATCTGGGCCAGCGACTCCGCGACGCCACTTGAGCGGCCGGAAGAGCTCCTCGACAAGGCCACCTTGACCGACGAGGAAGTGGCCACGCTTCAAGCCCGCGCCGCGTCGCTGTTTGACGGGGATACGGACGCGGCGTTTGGTGAGAGCGTGTTCAGGGCCGCGCTGACCGACCAGCAGGACTTCAGGTCAGGGGACGGCGTGACGGAGACGACCCCGGACGGGACCGGAAATTACAACCAATTTTGGCTGATCGATCGATGGTTCGACAATCGCACCTCATTGATCGTTGATCCCTCGAACGGACGACTGCCGTCACGGACTCCAGAAGCGGAGGCTCGTATCGCCGACACGAGGGCGGCGCGCGAGAACCCGTCCAGCGTCACGTTGACCAACGAGCTGGCCACTCTGGGGTCAGGGCTCCGATGTCGAGGTGGCCGGGTGCCGCTCACTGGCCGGGGATACAACAGTAACTACCAGATTTTTCAGACGGCCGACCACGTCGCGATTCAGATGGAGATGATGCACGATACCCGTCTCATCCCGATCGGCGGCGAGCCGCCGCATCCGTCCAGCCCGCGAGCCGATTTGGGAAGCTCTCACGGCTACTGGGAGGGAGACACACTCGTGGTTGAGACCACGAATCTGGCCCGGGGCTCCTCGGGGTCGACCCGTGATCTCCACCTGACCGAGCGTTTTACGCGTGTGGGTCCCGACACGCTTCAGTACGAGTACACGATGGACGACCCGTCAACTTGGACACAGCCGTGGACAGCCAGAGTGTTCATGCGCCCGGCACCCGGCACCGGGGTTATCTACGAGTTTGCGTGTCACGAGGGCAACTACGCGATCGAGCACGCTCTGCGTGGTGCGCGGGCTCTGGAAGCTACCCAGGGGGCTGAGCAGTAGGGTCGGTCGCCACGAGTGCCATTTCCAGATGGCCTGGACATCGTCGTTCCGACGGAGACCGTAAGGAAACGGGTCATCGGAGCGGCACGTTCACAAAGCCGCGGGGGTCGACCTCGAGCGTCCGGTTCACGCCGACCCCCCCGCTGGCCTCGAGATTGAGAACGCTGGCGCCGCATTCGCGGTCGATCGCGGCGCCAGCGAGAATCTGTGTGCTCGGCACGTCGCGGAACGCCTGACGGGTGCCGGCGAAGATGTGATCCTAGAGCGGCGTCAACGCCTGTTCACGCCGTGTGCCAAACGGACCTCGGTCGCCGAAGCCCCGATTTCTTGATTCGCGCCACAAGTGTTGTGGGTTTGATGCCCAGCAGCGCCGCGGCTCCATCCGGCCCGTAGATTTTCCAGCGTGTGCGACCCAGCGCCCTCCGAAGGTTGTCACGCTGGGCGCGCCGCATCTCGTGCTCGGACCTCACGCGGTCGTCGGCCGGTAATTCCGGGGCAGAGGTCAAATCCCCTTCCGACATGAGGAAGTCGAGGCTCAGGCGGTCGTCGCACGACCGAAGCACCGCCCGCTCGAGGACGCATTGTAGCTCGCGGTCGTTTCCCGGCCAGTCGGCCTCCCGGAGTCGTCGTAACTGGGTATCGGTCAGCTGTCGACCCAGGCCGCCGTGCGCCATTGACGCTCGGTCCATGTAGTGGGCTGCGAGCTCCGGGATGTCGTCGCGCCGGCGTCGAAGTGGAGCCACCTGGATCGGGAAGACGTTGAGACGATAGAAGAGGTCCTCCCTGAACCGACCCGCCTCGACCTCTCGCGACAGTTCGATGGTGGTGGAGGCGATTAGCCGCACACGTGGCGATCCGTCCGGGGGCGGTATCGGCTCGTCGTCGAGCCGCCGAATGAGGGTATCCTGAACGCTCAAGGGGAGTCTCGCGACTTCGTTCAGAAACAGTGTGCTTCCGCGGGCTAGCTGAAATCGCCCCAGCACGGTCTCACTGCCTGCATTAAATAGGTTGTATGACAGAATATTTAGATCGGTCTGTCTGCAGTCCACGACAATCAGCAGCCGTTCGCTTTGGTTACTCAATATGTGAACAGAACGTGCGACAGGCTCGCCCGGGGTTCCCGTCTCACCAGTTATCAAAATGTTCGCATCTGCTCTCGCTGCAGTCCGAATGACCTCGCGCAGATGCACAATTGCTGTTGAATGACCTAATATAATCTCCTCGCCCTCTCCTGAAACCTGCCGCAAATAGGTGTTCTCCGTCAGGAGCTCGTCCTGGCGAGAAGCTGGCAGGTTGCCTGGCGCCGTGCTGTAGGCTATATCCACCGCCCGCGCGGGCTCACGTGGTTCGATCAACGGTGTGTTCGGACGTTGCCCGGCTTGGTCGACGGTCCCAGGAGAGCTCGCCCGAAGCCGAGCGTTGTCTAGCGTCGTCGCGACATGTTGGGCCAACGCCTGGAGCGCTAGCTGCTCGATCGACGTGAACGGGCGTCCTCCTTCGCGACCAGCGAAGACGATCCCGAGTTCCATTCCCTCTGTCGTTCGCAACGCGACGACGGCGAGCCGTCCAATACGTCGCGCCTCGAGGAGTTGTGGAACCGCTACCGAGTCGGTCCCTTCTTCCCGACTTGCGAGAAGGAGCGTTTGACGACCCGATGCGAGCCGTCGCAACGGTTCCAGCTGGCGGGACAGTCCCTGGGGTACCTCCAGTGGTGCGCCTTTGGCGCGCCAGGAGATCGTCCACTCCCCGGCTTCATCAACGAGCGCGACGCCACCCATCGCACTTGGTACCACGGTGACCATTCCGCTGGCCACTAGCGCGAGCCGCTCATGCGAAGCAGCCGGTCGACTGAGCGTAGTCAAAAAGATAAACAGGCGGGACACGAGGGTTTGTTCGGCCGGAGCGTACTCACGCCCCTCCC
>JAYZGM010000020.1:0-6478 GCA_036336225.1 Acidobacteriota bacterium
CCGGCCTACCTCGATGGCGTATCAGATCGTAAGGGATCGGTCCACGATCTTGCCCCCGAGGAAGCCGGTCCGGCACGGTCGGCTTGGAGCACGTCGGGAACGCGAGCGTCCGCGATGAGTCGCGGTTGTGGCCGCTGGCTGATGGGCGAGTAGGCGGGAACATAACGACGCCGGGAGCCAACCCAGTACAAAACGAGGGCCGCACGGATACCGTGCGGCCCTCCAGCAATTTCGCGCCTGTCGTAAACGAGGCGGCGTCAGTGCGATGTCACGCCCACGGCCTCGTCCGGTTCGTTTTTCTTGCTCCCGTTCCCGAGCCCTTGAATCTGGATGACGCCACTCTGCTCGGGTGCCTCCTCTTTCAGGATGTGCTGACGATAAAGCGCCTCCATCCGATCGTGCTCCGCTTGCTGCTTCATCCGTTCGCGAGCATCGAGCTTTTCTTGTCGAGCGTTCTTGGCGATACCCTGCTCATCAAGATCGGTCTGCAAGCCCGCGGCCACTGCCTCGGGGTCGAGCACGAGGTTGTGATCATTGCTCTCCATGTTCACATCCTTGCCACCGGCAAAGATCTCGTGACGACCATGCTCGTCGTACCACTTGGTCAAGGTGGCCGTCATGTGCATCTTCTCGATAATGTTCCGCCACCCGACACCCGTGTTGTAGGCACAGAAGGAGATCTCACCCTCCTGGGTCGCGTAGGGAATGATGCAACGCTCAGTACGGCGGAAGTCGTAGTTAAACAGGTCCTGGAACCACATCCCCGCGATGAACAAGAAGTTCCAGCGGTCGGATCGCCGCTTCTCGATATCGACCTGAGTCCGGTCTCCGGTGACCTTGCCGTAGTCCTTCCCAGAGGCCCCAAAGGTCTTGTCGAACTTCTTCAGCAAGTCCCACAACCTGAAGTGCGTGGGGGACTTGAAGGGGTCGTAATTGCGCATAAGTGCCAGCGCCATTCCCACGACCGACATCTTGCGTTTCCGACCGCCGTCGTTGACCCGACCGAGATCCTTGGCCAGACGCCCCGCCTTCAGGAAGGCCGTGACCGGCACCGACTCTTTGGTCTCCTTATCGATCATGACCGCCATCCCGATACCACAGTTTGGGTGGCACCCGCAGTTGAGCTGCCCCCAGTCGGCCTGTGGCCCATGAATGTAGTCGGCTGAATCGGTAAAGGTCCCCATGAACGAGATCGGGAACCAGTCGCGCACTGGCTCGCCGATACCGGTCTGATCTTTCACGTCGTGGGCGAGATGCGACAAGGTGTAACGCTGTGCATGCCGACGCTCATCGGTGATCTCTTCGTCGCGACCAGTAAACGACACCGGCTGGAAAGACAAAAAGTTGATCTTCTTGGGGTTGTCCAGGGCAAACTGCACCACCCGTCCGACCTGCTCGTTGTTGATACCGTTGAGGATCGTGATCACCTGGACGATGTCGACACCGGCGTCATGGAGATTCTCGATCGCCCGGAGCTTGACATCGAACAGGTTCCCGACCAGACGGTGCGAGTTGGCCGCGTTCCCGATGCCGTCGAACTGCAGATAGGCGTAGCGAAGACCGGCGTCCGCTGCGGCCCGAGCGAAGTCCGGACTCTTCGCAAACTCGATCCCGTTGGTGGCCGCCTGTACGCTGTTGTAGCCGACCTTGCGCGCATAGCGTACCGCGTCCAGGAAATAAGGTGAAATGGTCGGCTCTCCCCCAGAGAACTGGACCGACATCTGGCGCTTCGGCTTGATCGAGATGGCATTATCGAGCAGCGTCTTGATGTCGTCCCACCCCAGCTCATGGACAAACCCGACCTGGTTTGCATCCATAAAGCACGGATCACACATCATGTTGCAGCGATTGGTCAGGTCGATGGTGAGCACCGAACCCCGGCCATACTTGATCGTGCTGCTGCCGTGGTTGTGGAGCGTCTCGTCGTTGTGCGCCCGCATGTCACTACCGGGAAACGACTCCTCCAGGTGCTTGAAAAACTCCGTGTCTATGGCCATCACATCTTCGAAGTGGCCATGAATCGGACAGTCCTTGACCATCAGGATCTTGCCGTCCCGCTCAATGATGGTCGCCTTGATCTCGCCCACCTTTTCGTTGAGCAGGATCTTGTAGTCCTTCTTCCCGTCGAGAATCTCCTGCCGCGCCTCACGCACACACGTGGGGCAGAGCGAGTCGGTCTCGCGTGGCCAGCCCAGCGGTGGCTTCACCTTCTCATGAGACTTCAGCAACGGCTTCTCGGCCCACGACGGGGTAAACGATGGACGCTGGTTGAACTGATTGACGAAGTCGTAAACGCGAAAACCGGCATCGGCCACGAGGGTGAGCCCCTTTTCCGCGTATTTAATCGGTTTGTGCATGGTTACTCCCGTTGGTCGTCTCAATTTCCCGAATGTATTAGCTGCTCCAAGCTGATGTATCCGATCAGTCTGAAGCGGAGTCTCACAGAAGTCTTTTACCGACCATAAGATAGCGCGAATCAAGTAAAACCGACCCGAACTTCCGGCGGAGGGGCATTTTGCGAGGGTGAATGGGCGCCAGTCCCCGTGACTGGCCGCACCATACGGAGAAGATCAGCCCGGCTCTGGCTGGCGGTTCTGCCTAGCAGCCCGTGCTAAAACGCCACCGCACCTTGGCGAAATGTCAGATTCAGACGCCCCGTGAACCCGAGCCCGCCCGGAGCGGTGCCCGGGAGCACCGCCGCCACACCGTGATACCGAAGTCGGCTCTTTCCGCCAAAAACAAACCCGTCACCGGACACGAGTCGCACCATGGCTTTTGACTCTTTTCGAGTAAACCCACCCATGATGAACTTGGCGGTGTCTCCGACCGAGAGCGACACAATAGGGACACCCGCCGCAAGGGTGTCTGGCGTCTCGTCCTTGTCCTGATGCAGCCCCATCTTCCCGCCGGCGCCGTAATAGTTCAAGATGCACACGTCTGGGGCAACACGCATCCCGGCCATCGCAGCCACCCGTGATGCCAGTGTGGCAAGGTGGACCGGCAGCGGCGGGACCCGCCGCCCGTCATAATCGCTTCGCGTCGTCTCATATCGATAGGTTCTAGCGTTCCAGTGCCGGCCCAGGCAGACCATGCGCACCCGCATGCTGCCCCCACCCCGGACCCGCGGAACATACCATCCAGTGGCCCCGGCGCCAATGGCCAGACACTCGGTCGCCAGCGCCTGTTGTTCCACTACAGACAACACCCCGGGCAGATACACGGCGTCTGGATAGACCTCAATGCCACGCTGAGCCATCAGTGCTACTCTACAATCTCACTCACCAGGGTGGTTAGCGCGCTGGTGGTCGACAAACCGCCGCATGGCAGAGAAACCTGATGTCGTCGTCGTCGGCGCCGGCGTGTTTGGCGCCTGGACCGCACTCCAGCTCCGTCGCACCGGGCGCTCAGTGGTGTTGGTTGATGCCTTTGGGACGGGAAACAGCCGCTCCAGCTCGAGTGGCGCCTCCCGTGTGATCCGAACGGGGTATGGGGGCCAGATATTGTATTCACGCTGGGCACAGCGGTCCGCCCACGCGTGGCATGAGCTGTTACGAGACTGGCGGCCGAACCTCTTCATCCGCACCGGGGTGCTGTGGATGGCGCGCCAAGACGACACCACGCTCGCGAAGACGGCCGACACCCTAGGTCTCCTCCACACACCCTACGAGCGTCTTGACCGCGACACACTTGAGCAGCGGTTCCCGCAGTTCACCTTTGGACCGATCACACACGGACTCCTGGAACCGGGCGCCGGAGTCATCAACGCCCGGCGGGCGGTTCAGACGGTGGTCCGACAAGCGGTCAAACAGAGTGTGGACTACCGGATCGCGTCGGTCAGCCCGCCCCACGGCACCACTCGGGTCGACACCCTCACCACGACCGATGGCGACATCGTCGCTGGCTCGTATGTGTTCGCATGCGGTGCCTGGCTGCCCACGCTGTTTCCAACACTCCTTGGCAACCGGATCCATCCCACACGGCAGGAGGTGTTCTTTTTTGGAGCCAAGCCGGGCGACCGACAATTCGCGCCACCGCTGATGCCGGCCTGGATCGACTTCGCCGGAGGGGTGTACGGGCTACCCGATTTCGAGGGTCGGGGGTTCAAGATCGGTCTCGATCACCATGGTCCGCCGTTCGACCCGGACCGTGGCGATCGGCTCGCATCAGATGATGCCCTCCAGGTGGCGAGGATGATTCTGGCGCGCCGTCTGCCGTCGCTGCAGGATGCTCCGTTACTGGAGGCCAGGGTCTGCGCCTACTCGAACAGCTGGAACGGCGACTTCCTCATCGACCGTCACCCTGAGTTGGAGAACGTCTGGCTGGTCGGTGGTGGCTCGGGCCACGGCTTCAAGCACGGCCCCGCAGTTGGCGAGTATGTCGCGGGTCAGCTTTCGGGACGTGACGAGCCGGAGCCACGCTTTACGCTTGCCCAGCACGAGGCCCACGAACAACAAGCGCGCCGGGTCTTCTAACTGATCTAACTTGCAGCAGCGGTGGTCGGACGGGAGGTGGAACGCCGTGGGACCTCCACGACAGAGGTCCGCTTAACGTAGTGGAACCACACCCGTATACCCAGCAGCCCGGCCAGGACCGCTCCGTACGCCAAGGGAGGCCGGATGTCGATCTTGACGAGCCACAGATAGTGCACGACCCCAGCGACGGCGGCGACATACGCGAGCCGGTGCAGTCGACGCCAGCGTGCGCCCCCGAGTCTCCTGATCATCCGGGTGGTTGAGGTGACGGCAAGCGGGATGAGCATGACAAAGCCCACGAAGCCCGCGGTCACATACCGTCGTTCGACGATATCATCTAGGATGAGATCGATTGAGAAGAAGAAGTCCAGGACGACATACGTGCTGAGATGGAGCGTGGCATAGAAGAACGCGAACAGTCCGAACATCCGCCGAAAGGATGCCAAAACTGTCCATCCGCTCACACGCCGTAACGGAGTGACCGCAAGTGCGATCAGTAGAAACCGAAGTGTCCAGTCGCCGGTGCTGTGGGTGATGAACTCGATCGGGTTGGCCGACAGCCCGCCGGTGAAGGCGCGCCACACGAGCACTCCGAGTGGCACGAGGCAGAACGCGAACACCCACGGTTTCGCACGACGGACTGACATGACCCTGGGTTTCTAGTAGTACCGTCGCAGATCCATGCCGTCGTAGAGACTAGCCACCTGGTCCGCGTACCCATTGAACATCTGGGTTCTCATACGGAAGAAGCTACCGATACGACGCTCACTGGCTTGGCTCCATCTCGGATGGTCCACCTCCGGATTCACGTTGGAGTAGAAGCCATACTCGTTCGGAATGG
Source organism: Acidobacteriota bacterium (assembly GCA_036336225.1). Lineage (GTDB taxonomy): Bacteria > Acidobacteriota > Vicinamibacteria > Vicinamibacterales > UBA8438 > JAJEEA01. Next base: position 5,314 of record JAYZGM010000020.1, read on the forward strand.
CCACGTTCCACGAATTACGTGGCTGGTCTTCCACGAACTGGATCTTGACGATCGACTTGATGCTCTTGAACCCATACTTCCAGGGCACCACCAGCCGTAGCGGCGCACCTTGCTGATTGAGGAGCGTCTTGCCGTAGACCCCCACCGCAATGATCGCCAACGGGTTCATCGCCTCGTCCAGACGCAGCCCCTCGACATACGGCCAATCGAGAGAACGTCCCCGCTGTCCCCGCATCTCATCGGGCCGATACAACGTCTCAAACCGCACATATTTTGCCTTCGAGGTCGGTTCAAATCGCTTCAAAAGGTCACCCAGCGGGAAACCGATCCACGGCACGACCATCGACCAAGCCTCGACACAACGCAACCGATAGATGCGTTCCTCGAGCGTGTGGGGACGTAACAGATCGTCCAGGGCTACATCGGCGGCCGGACGATTCATCTCACCTTCAACCCGCACCGACCACGGGTCGATCGTCATTTCGTGCGCGTAACGAGCTGGGTCACCCTTGTCGAGCCCAAACTCATAGAAATTGTTGTAGGTCGTGATGTCGTCGAACGCGTTGGGTGCCTCGTCGGTGCTAAAGGCCGACGGCTGTAGATCCGGGATCGGCTCCTGCGCCCCAGCGGCGCCATGGACCCGACCGAGCAAAGAACCGGTCATTGCTCCAGCGACGGCCCCCGATGCCGTCTGTAGGAACTGGCGGCGATTGCGATACACCCGTTCAGGCGTGATCTCAGATGAACGAATATCAGGGGCCTGTTTGATCAACATTTCTTCGCTCCAGTGGGCAACGCGACCTGCGCCCCCCGTGGCCTCATGGTCTCCTCAGCGAGGCATTGTTGTCAACGGGCGGGGTCACTCGAGTTCCTCTTCCAGACGGGGTACAGCTTCACCAGTTGGTCCGGGGAGCATCCGGCAAGATACCAAAATAGGATCCGAAGGTTGGATGCCGAGCGACGCCACCACCCGTCACGTTCCCAGCGTCGAGCCGACACCAGAATCTGGACCCGCGAGCCATAAAAACGACCCTGACGATGAAGACGGCGGACCAGGTCGGCGTCCTCCATGAGCGGTATCGAGGCATACCCACCCAGCTGCCGGAATAGCTCACGCCGGAGGAACAGTCCCTGATCCCCATACGCTATCCCAAGCCACCGTACC
>JAYZGM010000021.1:0-7717 GCA_036336225.1 Acidobacteriota bacterium
TGTCAACGACGGCCTTCACACGGACTTGAGCGTGTGCCCGAGCTTGGTCTTCTTGGTGCGCAGATAGGACCGCGCCGGGCCCGTGGTGGGAACCTCGAGCCCCAACGTGGAAACGACGGACAGACCGTATCCCTCCAGCCCCACGAATTTGCGGGGGTTGTTGGTAAGAAGCCGCATGCTCTTGATGCCAAGCTCACCGAGTATCTGCGCCCCAATGCCGTAGTCGCGCTGATCCGGTTTGAACCCGAGACGTTCATTCGCCTCTACGGTATCGAGCCCCTGGTCCTGCAGATCGTAGGCCCGGATCTTGTTCGTCAGACCTATCCCCCGCCCTTCCTGGTTCAGATACAGCAGGATGCCGCGGTCCTCACTCGCGATCCGCTCCATCGCGACGGTGAGCTGCGCGCCGCAATCGCAGCGTGCGGAGTGAAAGACCTCGCCCGTGAGACACCGAGAGTGAACTCGGACGAGCACGTCGTGCCCGTCACCGATGTCCCCGCGCACAAGCGCCACATGCGTCTCTCCATTGACGATGCTCTCAAAGGCCACCAACTGGAACTCGCCAAACTCAGTGGGGAGCTTCGAGGCCGCGGCCCGTCGCACCAACCGCTCGGTCCGCATCCTGTACTTAATCAGATCGGCGATCGTGATCATGAGCAGCTTGTGCTTCCGAGCAAAGCGACTAAGCTGCGGCACCCTAGCCATAGTGCCGTCCTCGTTCATAATTTCGCAGATCACCCCAGCCGGCTGAAGACCGGCGATTCTCGCCAAATCCACCGCCGCTTCCGTCTGGCCGGCGCGTACCAGGACCCCACCGTCTCGCGCGCGCAGCGGAAACATATGACCCGGGCGGGCCAGGTCGTTCGGGCGGGTCTCCGGGGCCGCGGCAACCCGGGCCGTTATCGCGCGGTCGGCCGCCGAAATCCCCGTGCTTGTGGATTCCTTTGCTTCGATCGACACGCAGAAAGCGGTGGCGAACTGCGACGTGTTCTGACGCACCATCAACGGAATGTCAAGCTCATCGAGGCGACCACCGGTCATCGGAAGACAGATGAGTCCGCGCCCGTGCTTGGCCATGAAGTTGATCAGCTCGGGTGTCGTCTTTTCGGCGGCGATCGTCAGATCGCCTTCGTTCTCTCGATCCTCGTCGTCAACGACGATGACCATCTGTCCTTCGCGAATTGCCTCCACCGCCTTGTCGACGGCCGCGAAGGGGGCGCGAGGCTCAAAATCGGTCAGCTTCAAGGAGGCGTTTCGGCGGGTTCGCGTACGTTTCCGGGTGGGTGGCTCAGCCATGTAGGTCTCCGACATCGTCCGCACCGGGTCGCAGCGACCTATATTCGCCGACCGCGAGCGCCCGAACGACGTACTTCCCGATAATATCGCACTCGAGATTGACCACCGTCTCCTCCTCCACACGGCTGAGGTTTGTGTGTGTCCACGTGAACGGCACAATCTGAAGGTCAAATTCGCCGTCACGTAGCTCTGCCACGGTCAGACTAATGCCGTCGACCGCGACGGACCCTTTACGAACAAGATAGGGCGAGAGCGGGGCGGGAAACGCGACGGTGATCCAGTGAAAATCAGCCTCGTGACGAATACCGGCCACCCGCCCCGTGTTGTCAACATGTCCTTGGACGAAGTGCCCGCCCACACGGGTATCGGCCCGCATCGAACGTTCGAGATTCACAACGTCGCCCGCGGCCAACGTGCCGAGACTCGTGACCCGCATCGTTTCCGGCGACACCTCCGCGTGACCCGCTGTGGGGTGGGTGGCGCCCAGGGTCAGACACACCCCATGGCCCGCACCGCTCTCGCCCAGCGACAGCTCCCCGGCCAACGCTGTCGCGACCCGGAACCTCATCCCGGCGGGAATCGGCGTCACCATGGCCACCTCACCAACCGCCTCAATCAAACCGTTGAACATCGGCCTCCAAGAGTACGTCTTCGCCCAACCATCGGGTACGACTTTGTCCAAGGGCAGCAAACGAAAACCGGGTATCACGCATCCATCGGACCCCGCGAGGCCCGAGCCTCACCGGACTGATATAGAGACGTACGCGGTCAACGACCCCGGCCTGCCACACCGCGCGGTGCAACTCGGCTCCGCCCTCGATGACCAGGTCACTCACGTCGTATTCGAGCAATCGAGTCAACGCTCCCTCAAGATTCCGTTCCGGTAATCGCTCAAGCGTCGCACCAGCTCGGGTCAAGGCCAGCGCCCGTTGCGGCCAAGTCGCCACGGCCGTCTCCGTCGTCATGATGACGACCGGGCCATGGGTCAACGTCGTCAGGACTTTGGCCTGGGGCGGCGTGCGGAGCCTGGTATCGAACAACACACGAACAAAGGGTCGACGACGCGCAACGCCCCGGGCCGTCAGCTGCGGGTTGTCGACGAGGACCGTCCCCGACCCGACACCGATCGCGTCGACCTCAGCCCGCGTCGTATGGGCATGTGTCTGTGCGTCACGCCCGGTGAGCGGTGTTTGTTGCCCTGGCGCCGCGGCGATACTCGCGTCAAGACTCACCGCGGCCTTGAGGGTCACGAAGGGCCGCGCCAGAGGGTGAACGACGAGAAACGCCTCATTCAGCCGAGTCGCCTCGGCACGCCGCACACCGACCTCCACCTTGACCCCGTGAGCGCGAAGAAAACCGACCCCTGCCCCGTTGACCAGGGGGTTCGGGTCCTCGTGCGCGACGACGACCCGGAGCACACCCGCCTTCACAATGCGCTCGACACAAGGGCCGGTACGTCCCGTGTGGCAGCAGGGCTCCAGAGTGCAATACAGCGTGGCGCCACGCGCCGCGGCCCCGGCCTCGTCGAGCGCGACCACCTCGGCGTGCCGCCCCCCGGCTCGCTCGTGATATCCACGACCGACGATCCGGTCGTCGCGGTGCAGCAGGGCCCCAACCATCGGGTTGGGGGCCGTGGCCCCTTTCCCTCGGGCCGCCAACTCGAGGGCGACGTCCATCAACCCTGCGTCAGCCTGGCGTTCCTCGCTGGTATCGCTCCCCATCCTCACCTTTGAGCACGTGGCTCTCCCGTCGCACGCAGCGCCTGGGGGTCCTTACCACCCCGGTTCAAAAAGCGCATCCACATACTCGGAGGCGGAGAACGGAAGGAGGTCGTCGAGCTGCTCGCCAACCCCGACATACCGAATTGGCACACCGAGCTCAGACGCGATGGCCACCGCGATGCCACCTTTGGCGGTCCCGTCCAGCTTGGTCAGCACAATACCGGTGACCCCGGCCAACTTCAAGAAGGCTCTCGCCTGTGACAGTCCGTTCTGCCCGACCGTAGCATCAAGCACCAACAATGTTTCATGGGGAGCACCCTCGACGGCGCGACTCGCGACCCGTCTGATCTTCTCGAGCTCGCCCATCAGGTTCGCTCGGGTATGCAATCGCCCCGCCGTGTCGACGAGCACGACATCGCGTCCTCGGGCCCGGCCCGAGGAGATCGCGTCAAACACCACGGCGGCCGGGTCAGTACCCGGTCGAGCCCGGACAAAATCGGCGTCGACTCGACGGGCCCACACTTCGAGTTGCTCGACCGCGGCCGCTCGAAACGTGTCGGCGGCGCAGATCACCGGACGTTCGCCGGTCTGGGTCACGAGCCGGGCGAGTCGACCCACCGTCGTCGTTTTGCCCGTCCCGTTGACCCCCACCACGAGCACCACGCGTGGTGACTCCGTCGGTGGAACAGGCGGGTCGGCGGTGGTGAGCACTCGGAGCATTTCTTCCTTGACGACGCTCCGAAGATCCATCTTGCCCGCCCGGTCACGGACCGCATCTACCAATCGCGTTGTCGCGGACACCCCCAGGTCCGCCTCGAGCAAGATCTCCTCGAGCGCCTCGAGCGTATCAACCGTCGTCGCCGCGGCGGCCCCACGCCCCAGGCCAAGCGTAGACCGATCCTCCAGCTGGTCGAACCGACCGACGAAATTATCAGTGGTCCGTCGCAGACCGGTGCGTAATCGCTTAAAAAAACTCACGACTTTGTCTCACTAAACATCATCGGCTTCGGGTCGCTGCTTCCTCAGCATCAGCTCCTCGACCGCCGCGCGGGCCGCGGTCCGCCCGGCCAGCACTGCCGCCATCAGCGTGGCAATAGGGAGATCGACGTGATAACGGGCTCCAAGCTCGAGTGCCGCCTCGGTCGTCCTGACCCCTTCGGCCACCGACTGCATCCCACCCAAGATCTGGTCGAGCGTCTGACCGCGACCGAGCCCACGACCGACATGCCAGTTGCGACTCTGGCCGCCCGTACAGGTCAGAATCAGGTCGCCCAGACCACTGAGGCCCGCGAGGGTCTCGCGTCGCCCACCCATCGCGCAGGCTAACCGGGAGATTTCGGCCAGCCCACGTGTGATCAACGCGGCGAGTGCGTTGGGACCGAGGCCAAGCCCATCGACGACCCCGGCTGCAATCGCGATCACATTCTTCATGGCCCCACCGACCTCGACGCCGGTGACATCATCGCTCGCATAGAGCCTCAGCGACGGCGGCGCCCGAAACTCCCGCTGGATAAGAAAAGCCGCCAAGGGGTCCCGGCTGGCGACGAGGACAGCCGTCGGGGCGGCCCGAGCCAGCTCGGCGGCAAACGATGGACCAGACAAGACCACCACCGGGTTCGCGCCCCCCACCTCCTGGGCGATAACTTCTGACATGCGGCTCAGCGTGCCGACCTCGAATCCTTTCGTGCCACTGACCAGCGGGACGCCGGGGGACAGCCTCGGCGCAAGACACGTCGCCAACTCGCGAGTCCCGTGTGACGGGACGGCGAGCACCACCGCCTCGCTCTCGCCAACCGCGGTGGCAAGCGACGTCGTCGGGTCTACCCGCTCCGGCAGCTGCACGCCTGGCAGGTATAACGCGTTCATCCGTTGTCGCCGGAGTTGGTCGACCAGATCCGTACGCCGCGCCCAGAGAGACACCTGCTTGCCCAGGCGACCAAGATGGACCGCAAGGGCCGTGCCCCACGCGCCGGCACCGAGAACCGCCACCTGTTTCATCGTGCGCCCATGGAGAACGCCCGCTCGCAGACGTACGTTTTCCTCTCTCCCTATTCCGGCCTATCCGTCACACCGACGCCAGCGGGATCATCTCGAGCGAGTGATAGGCCGCCCCCCGAAAGGTCACCCGGCTCTCGTACAAGGTCACGCGGTCCACCGTCCAGCCAGCCGGACGCGACCGGAAGTCTGACAACACGCGGTCGAGGGCGCCACGCGCATCACCTGGTGGCCGCTTAAAGCGTCCCAGCGTGAGATGAACCCTGAGCGCCCATGCTTCAGCTTTGCATCCAACCGCCGCAACGAGTCAACGGTCCAGCTCGGCCTTGAGCGCCAACATGCAGTCCTCTCCATCCCCCATGCCAAGCCAGACAACGCGGGGTACGCCGGAATACGGAAAGACCCTCACCTCCGCCAAGCTGGCGGTAAACACTCCAACCGGAAACGGCGAACTCACCGCCCGACGCACCGCCCCTGGATCATCCACTTCGCCGAGAAAACGAAGGGTAAAGGGCAGGGACTCTTCCCCGACCCATCGGATCTGCTGAGCGTCGGCACGCCCCAGACGCTCCGCAAAGTCGCGAGCGGTATCAGCCGCAGCCCGTCGGGCTATCTCGTCCAGGTCAATCGCCGCAAATAGACGCAAATCACCTCGCTCGCCGGTGTAACGATGCGACAGGCCTGTCACTCAGGGGAGAACACTCGTGGGCGGTCGTCGTACTCGACCAAACACCCTGCCGTTTCGTCTCACCGACGCCCACAAACCCCAGCCGCCACGGACCAACCCTGGCAATCAGCGCGCCAAGCGCCCGGTACCACCGAGCGTTCGACGCAGGAGGTCGAGGGCCACTCGGGCCGCTTGGCGACGGATCATGGCACGGTCACCCGGGAGACAGACAGTCCGCACCCGGTATGCCGTATCCGGACCAACAACCGCGACACACACGGTCCCCACCGGTTTGGCGTCAGTGCCGCCCTCCGGACCCGCCACACCGGTCACTCCAAGCCCCAGCTCCGCCTCAAGGGCGTGACGCACGCCTCGCGCCATCTCCACCGCGACCGCCTCACTCACAGCCCCATGTTCGGCCAGCACGGTCGAATCGACACCAAGCTGTGTCTGCTTGACATCGTTCGCATACGCCACCATCCCCCCTCGAACATACGCGGAGCTACCCGGAACATCGACCAGCTGTGCCATGACGAGTCCGCCCGTGCACGATTCGGCCACCGCGACGTGCAAGTCGAGACGGCGGAGTATACTCCCCACCACCTCAGCCATCGAGCGACCATCGGTGCTAAAAAGGTGCTCGCCGAGCGCCTCGGCCAGTTCGGCGGTGGCCTGGTCTAGCGTGGCGTGCGCGCGAGGTTCGGACGCGGACGTCGTTGACAGGTGTACGTCCACCAGCCCGGGCGATGCGAGTACGGTCGTGCGGACCGGCGGGTCGGCACGTCCCCATCGGTCGTAGACCGGCTGGGCGAGCTCTTCGACGTGAGACTCTCCTCGGCCCGCGACACACAGCACCCGTCGATAGAGTCGCTTGGGGGTGGCGCGACCCTCAAGAGGCCCCCGCACGAGCTCGGCAAACATCGGCTCCAACTCTCGAGGGGGTCCGGGGAGTAACACGATGACCCGGTCACCGTATTCCAGCCACAATCCGGGAGCGGTGCCACGCGGGTTGTCGAGCACCGTCGCCCCGACCGGCACCTGAGCCTGCCGTCGGTTATTGTCCGGCATCGTCCAGCCCCGACGAGCGAAACGAGAACGGATGTGCTCAAGAATCGCCGGATCTTCTTGTAGTCGACGGTCAAGCACCCGGGCGATTGTCTCCCTCGTAAGATCGTCTTCGGTGGGTCCAAGACCACCACAGACGACCAGCAGATCGACACAAGCGAGGGCGCCGTGCACCGCCACCGCGAGATCCTCGGTCGTGTCTCCAACGATCGATTTTCTTCGAACCTCGATTCCCAGCTCGTTCAACTTCGAAGTCAAGAACAGCGAGTTCGTATCAGATCGAAACGGCGTGAGCAACTCCGTGCCCACTGCGATAATCTCGGCCGTCGAGAGCACCTGAGCCTGCGGCGCCGTCGTCATCCCCATACGCCACGTCCTCCACGCCGGGCCCGCGTCGGGGTCGTCGATGACGATCTCGGTCGTTGCCTTAGGCACGAACCAGTTTCCACATAAGGCTGAAGATCCAAAGGCGACCACATCCCGCGACAAACGTCTCGTCGAGTCATGACAGCATACGAGGGGCACCGAGCAACAGAAGTCGTAACACGACTTGTGCATAGACGCCGGCAATGAGATCGTCCGCCATCACGCCCCATCCCCCGGGAAGACTCTCCGACTGTCTTGCCGGATACGGCTTGACGATATCGAACAGTCGAAACAAGAAAAATCCAGCAACCACCCCAACGGGACCGACCGGAACGGCCACCAGTGTCACCAGCATGCCCGCCACCTCATCTACGACAATCAGCCCAGGGTCGCGACGGGCGAACCTTGACTCGGCGAGGGTCGCCGCCGCAACACCGACCGTGATCACAAGCGCGAGCACCGACCACTCGAGCACCATTGAGCCCGACGACCGAACCACCCAGAACAACACTACCCCGGCTGCCGACCCCACGGTGCCAGGAGCGATGGGCACATACCCACACGGGCCCACGGTGGCAATCGACACCCCCACGCGACGGAGCACACG
>JAYZGM010000022.1:0-9183 GCA_036336225.1 Acidobacteriota bacterium
GCCCCGAGGCCCCGCCAGGTCAGTGCAGCCCGGGGCGGTGTGGTTGGCAGGGATGACCGGCAACCCGATCCTTCCGTTTCACATAGAGGCCGACCGGTATTGGTCGATGGCGAGCTGGGATAGAACCCAAATTCCCTGCCCGTTTGCCACCACCGCGGTGGCGATCGGTGCCCCTTTCGAGGTGCCGCACCCGTCAGAGGCGGGAGGGCTCGAAGCGTCTCGTGTTCAACTCGAGCGGGTCTTGGGGGTACTCGCCACACAGGCCGCTTCGATGCTTGTGGAGAACAAGGAGCGTCATCATGGTTCTCATCGGGAGTGACAGATTTTCCGACCATCGTCCTCCGGACGGGCACCCGGAACAACCCGCGCGGGCGCAGGTCATGACCGAGGTTGCGCGTCGATGGGTCGACACCGGCGGGGTGCTGACCCAGCCTCGACCGGCCACACGCGACGAGTTGATGAGAGTGCACACCGCGGCCTATGTTGACCGGATCGCGGACACACACGGACAGATGCGTCGGCTTGACCCTGATACCTACACATCGGCCGAGTCGTATGACTTGGCGCGTCTCGCGGCAGGTGCCACCGTCGCTGCCGTCGAGGCGACCGTGCGCGACGGTGTCCCCGCCATGGCGTTTGTGCGTCCGCCCGGACATCATGCCGAGACCGAGCGGGCGATGGGGTTTTGTCTCTTCAATAGTGTGGCCGTGGCCGCCGCCGCCGCCCGCGCGTCGGGTATCGACCGTGTCGCCGTGATCGACTACGACGTGCATCACGGCAACGGTACACAGTGGATGTTCTATGAGGACGCCACCGTGTTGTATGTGTCTTTGCATCAGTATCCGTTCTATCCAGGAACCGGTTCGGTCACGGACGTGGGGCGCGGCGACGGGCTTGGCACAACGCTGAACGTGCCGCTCGCCGCTGGCGCGAGTGATGCCGATTATGACCGGGCGATGCGCGAGTTGGTGAATCCGGTCGTTGCGGCGTTCGCACCAGAGCTGATCTTGTTGTCGGCCGGCTTCGACGCACACAGTCGGGATCCACTTGGCGGAATGCGGGTCTCAACCGAAGGCTACGCGGCCATGACTGCCCACGTGCAGCGGTTGGCCGTCGAGTGTTGTCGCGGCCGGTTGGCGGCGGTCACCGAGGGTGGCTACGATCTGAGCGCGCTCGATGCCTGTCTTACCTCGACGCTGACTCAGCTCTGCGATGGTTCCCCGGCTGCGGGCGAGCCGATCGAAGGGGATACGACTCGAATTGATCCGGTCATACCTGTTGTGCGCGAGGCGCTGATCGACCATTGGCCGGATGCGTTCTAGTGTCCCGTCTCCGACATTCGTTGCATAATTCACAGGCGCACGTGCCCAATGTGCTCCCGTCTCATGCCTTGTGAGCCACGCGTCACAGAAGTTGCGGGCGGGGGGCGGTGGTGGGGTTTTCACAACGGTTGAGCCGGACGATACGCGCACGCTGATATAATCAGACAACACGTCCTTCCCTCCAACCCTGACCGTCCCAGAAGAAGAAGCCGTGTCCGACTACGACCCGCAAGCCATCGAAGAGAAGTGGCAGCGGCGCTGGGCCGAACGTCGTGCCTTCGAGGTGCGTGAGGACCCGGACCGCCCGAAATACTACTGTCTCGTCATGTTCGCGTACCCCTCCGGTCATGCCCATGTTGGACATGTGCGCAACTACATGATCGGCGACGTCATCGCACGGATGAAGCGGATGCGCGGTTTCAATGTGTTGCATCCTTTCGGATGGGACGCGTTTGGTCTTCCCGCTGAGAATGCGGCCATCAAGAACCGGTCCGACCCGGAGACGTGGACACGCGAGAACATCGCCCATATGAAGGGGCAGCTTCAACGGCTGGGTATTAGCTACGCGTGGGACCGCGAACTGGCGACGTGTGATGCCAGCTACTACCGGTGGAACCAGTGGTTGTTTCTGCAGATGTTCGAGCGTGGTTTGGCCTATCGCCGTCGATCGACGGTCAACTGGTGTGCGAGTTGCGCCACCGTGCTTGCGAACGAACAGGTCGTGGACGGAGGGTGTTGGCGGTGTGCCACGGTGGTGGAGCTGCGTGAGCTTGAGCAGTGGTTTTTGCGGATCACCGAGTACGCCGACGAACTGCTCGATGGCATCGAACGGCTCGGAGAATGGCCGGCCAAAGTCCTGACCATGCAGCGGAACTGGATCGGGCGTTCCGAAGGCGCGCTGGTCCGCTTCCCGGTGGTGGAGGCGGGTGTAGATGAGAATCGTGACGAGATCGAGGTGTTCACAACCCGAATCGATACGATCTTCGGGGCCACTGTCGTGCTACTGGCTCCCGAGCATCCCCTCGTAGACCGGTTCGCCGAGACCGCCGCTGACTCGCCTGGCTTCCGAGAGCGGGTTCAACAGTTTCGGGCGCTCGACCGCACGGACCGCATGACTGGTGCCGTCGAGAAGGAAGGATTCGACACCGGCCGGCGATGTCTCAATCCATTCACCGGGCAGACGGTGCCGATCTGGATCGCCAACTTCGTGCTGGCGGAGTATGGCACGGGGGCGGTTATGGCGGTGCCGGCCCATGATCAGCGAGACTTTGAATTTGCCCGTAAATATGACCTGCCGGTGCAGGTGGTCATTCAGCCAGAGGACGTGGCGACCGAAGAGGCGTGGTCCTTGGCCGGTGACACGATGGAGACGTCTTACGCTGGCCCGGGGCGCCTGGTGTCATCAGGGGAGTTTTCAGGACGGTCCACGCTGGGGGCTGCGGCCGAAATGGCGCGAGTCGCCGAAACTCGTGGTATCGGCCGCCCCGCCGTCCAATATCGACTAAAAGACTGGGGTATCTCCAGACAACGGTATTGGGGAACACCGATCCCGATCATTTACTGCGACACGTGCGGGTTGCAGCCGGTGCCGTATGACTCGCTTCCGGTTGAGTTGCCGGCGGTCGCGGAGTTTAGCGGTCGCGGCGATTCGCCCCTCGCGCAGATTCCGGAGTTTGTGAACACGACATGTCCTTCCTGTCACGGTCCGGCTCGGCGCGAAACGGACACGATGGATACGTTCGTCGACTCCTCGTGGTATTTCTACCGCTACTGTGACCCGTCCAACGATCAGGCGGCGTTCGATCCGGAGACGGTTGGATACTGGGGGCCGGTAGATTTCTACATCGGTGGGGTTGAGCACGCGATTCTGCATCTGATCTACTCGCGTTTCTTCTGTCGCGTGTTCAAACACCTGGGTATGGTCGAGCACGACGAGCCGTTTACACGGCTGCTGACCCAGGGCATGGTGCTACGAGATGGCGCTGTGATGTCGAAGTCGAAGGGCAATGTCGTCGACCCGGATCAGATGATCGAGCGATTCGGTGCTGACACGCTTCGTCTTTACGAGATGTTCGTGGCGCCGCCAGAGAAAGAGATCGAGTGGACTGACGCTGGTCTGGAAGGGAGTTTTCGCTTCCTCACCCGGGTGTGGCGGCTGGTCAGCCGGGCCTGCCACGTGCTGACGGATCCCGCGGCGGAGACGCTTGGGACACAAACGCTCGATGACACGCATCGAGCGATACGCCGTAAGACACACGAGTCGATTCGACGCGTGTCGTCGGATTTGGATCCGCGGGCCCATCTGAACACGGCCGTATCGGCGTTGATGGAGTTGGTTAACGACCTGTATGCGTTCTGTGAACGACAGGGGCTCCCTTCTGATGGAGCCGATCATTCTCCAGCGGTTGGGGTCGATGCGTCGACACGCGCCGTGCTGCGGGAGGCCGTCGACGCCCTTGTGCTGATGTTGTCGCCGTTCACGCCCCACCTGTGTGAGGAGCTGTGGGAGCGGTTGGGTCATACGACCGGCGTGGGAGAGACGCCCTGGCCATCGTATGATGCGGCTGTTGCCCAGGCCGACGAGATCGTTGTCCCGGTGCAGGTCAATGGCAAGCTTCGTGCGCGTTTGACGGTCTCCGCTGACGTAACGGAAGAGGAACTTCGCACGGCAGCAGTGGCCGAGGAAACAGTGCGCGCGCATACCGATGGCAAGACGATTGCTCGCGTGGTCGTGGTACGCCGCAAACTGGTCAACGTCGTGGTACGGTGAGTGGGGGTGCGTTTTTGGAACCCGAAGCGATGGAGTCGTGAGGACTGACGATGAGGAAGACATCAAACCATCGACCTCGTGGGGGTTCGGGGGCGGTGACGCTATTGTTGGTGACCACGATGCTCAGCCAAGGGTGTAGCTATGCGCTGGCCGGGCAGGGGTCGTTTCTCCCTGATTACATTCAGACGATCGGCATCCCGCTGTTTGAGAACGGCACGACCGTCTTCGAGTTGGAACAGTCGTTGACCCAACTCGTGCGATCCGAGTTCATCGGACGCGGGCAGTATCGAGTCTTGGCCTCGGAAACCGGGGTGGACGCCCTGCTCACCGGCACGATCACCGGGGTGTCGATCAACCCGGTGACGTTCTCGGCTCAGCAGCAGGCGTCGCGATATGTCTTCACGGTTCGGGCCGCGATTGAGTTTCGCGACGTTAGGACCGATGAGATCCTCTGGGAGAACCCACAGCTCAATTTCAGCGACGAGTATGACGTGGCTTCAACAGGGGGGGGCGCCGTCGACGCGACGCTGTTCTTCGGCCAACAGTCAAACGCCGTGCAGCGTCTGGCCCGAGATTTTGCTCGCACCGTCGTCAGTTCGATACTCGAGGCGTTCTAATATCAGGTGGGGTTCTTCCCCACACCCCGGCTCAGTCACTCGCGGGGACCACAATGCTTCGCTCCGTGCCTTCGCGGGTGCGGTTTCTTCTATGGCTTCGATCACGCCGGCCCAGGCGCTAGAGCAAATCGCGTCCGGCGATGTGGCCCCGATTTATGTCGTCGTGGGCGACGATGAGTTCGAGATGTCCGAGCTCGCTGATTCGTTCGAACAGCTCATCGAAGAGGACCTCAGGGCGTTTAATGTTGAACGTCTTGATGGCGCCGAGACCGGACTGGGGCGGGTCATCGAGGCTACGAGCACACTCCCGATGATGGCCTCGCGGAGGGTGGTCATCGTGCGGCGTGTCGAGCGTTGTCTCACGCCAAAACGAGAGACGCGAGCGACCGCCGCCGATCTCGAAATGTTCGAAGCTTATCTCCACAATCCACACCCCCACGCGTGTCTTGTCCTCGTCGCGTCCAGTCTTGACAAACGTCGTCGGCTGACAACCCGTTTGCTCGAGACCGCGACCCTCATCACGTGCGGTGTCCTCGAATCGCTCGGTGACGCCGAGCGATGGGTCACCCGCCGCGTCGCGGCTGATGGTCGGACGATCGAGCGAGCGGCGGCGCGGCTTGTCGCCGGTCTCGCCGGACCGGACCTGCCGCGTTTACGGGGCGACGTCGACCGATTGCTCCTCTTTGTTGGCGAGCAGCCAACGATCGGCCTCGATGATGCTCGTTCGGTGGCGGGACCGGCCGTGGCCCACGACGAGTGGGGTGTGGCCCGAGCTATCGAGCGGGGGCAGGCCGCGGCGGCGTTGCGAGAGTTGGGGCTGGTGGTCGAGTCGGGGGCGCCACCCTACATGGTGTTGGGACAACTCGCGTGGGTGGTACGGACCAAGCTGTCAGCTCAACGGGTCCCGGCGGCGGTAGAGGCGTTGTTTCGCACTGACCTCGACCTGAAGACCTCGGCCGGAGACCCTCGTGTTCTGCTTGAGCGGCTTGTGATCGACCTGTGCGACAGTGTGTGATCCGACACCATGACGGCGCGAGCAGTTGGTGATGATTAGGCGGCCGTGGCGTTCGCGAGACGCTTGGCGAGGCGAGATTTGTAACGCGCGGCCGTGTTGTCGTGGATGACGCCCTTGGCCGACATCCGGTCGATGAGCGACACGGTCCCGCCCAGCGCCGACTGCGCGTCGCTGGTGTTGCCGTCATCGATCGCCGCGCGCAACGACTTCAAGGCGTGACGAAGACGCGTCCGCAGAGCACGGTTCCGGTTGCGTCTGACGAGATCCTGTCGGTGCGCCTTTAGGGTGTGCTTGTGGTTGGCCAATCCTGATTGTTCCTTTCAGTTCTCCTCGGAGCCAGAATCTCAAAGATAGCCTCATAATATAGCACGGAAGTCTGATTTTAGTGTCCCTTCAACCGTCTCAGCGCTCGACGCTGCCGTGCGTCGGGCCGGGATGCTGCGGCCGGATGCCGGGGCGCACCATGGCGAGGAGCCCCTTCCTGGGCGCGTTCCATCTCGGTCAATGGAGGGGTGACATCCTCATACAATGTTCGGGCCAATGCCTTGGGGATGTGTTGGCTCCCGAGCTCCCGGACGACGATGAGCTGCTTGCGACCGTTGGAGCGTGTGATAGCGAGCTTGTCGCCGTGTTGGATGGTGCGATGCGGTTTTGCCCGCTGCGTGTTTACGTCCACCTTTCCGCCGCGGCACGCCCGCTGCGCTTCGGACCTGGTCTTGAACAGGCAGGCCACATCAAGCCACACGTCTAAACGAACACGCTCGGCTGGAGGCTTACTGTCGACCACTTTGCGGCGTAGGGTCTGGGCCCCGTGTCGGTCGTGGCACGTCAGAGTACGTTGGCACCCGATGGCCATTGATGACATCGTAGGTGCGGTAGATTGTGTGTCGACCGGTCACCGGCACCGACCGTCGGTCCGATAGGGTGATAGTCTGTCGGAGCTTGCGCAGATAGTTCTGGGTCTCCTCAAATGGAGGCACTTGGTTACCGTATCGTGCGACCGCCGCGGGGCCGGCGTTGTAGGTCGCCAGCGCCAGTTCCTCGTTTCCGTCAAAGCGATCGAGGAGCTGGCGAAGATAACGCACCCCTCCTTGAATATTTTGCGCGGGATCATAGGGATTGCTCACCTGCAGGTCAGCCGCGGTTCCGGGCATGAGCTGCATCAAGCCCATGGCGCCTTTGTGCGAACGCGCCAGCGGGTTGAACGCCGATTCGACTTTGATGACGGCCCGTACGAGTTCTGGGCGAATCGCCTGACGCGCGGCTTCTCGGAGGACCAGCTCGTCGATGTCGTGTGGGACTGTGGGTTTGGTCGCGCCCGTGCGCGCCGGCCAGGCGGCGACCCTCGGCTGTGGTGAGTCGCTCGGTGGCGGCGTGTCTGATGTCACCAGCACCCCGTCGTTGTCACGCCACGTGTAGACCTGGGCGTCAACAACCGACACGGCGACGATAAACACCATCGAGGTCAGAGTTGTCACACGACCGAGTAGGGTTGGAGCGCAATCACCGCTCGACGGCGGAAAAGCATGACCCCGGTGGCCGGTGCCGGTCCGGGCCGTAGCGATGGTGTGCGGTCTGTCACCAACGGGTGAGGCATTTCCACTGCGAAAAAATGATGACACGACGTGGACCAGAAACAAAAAAACCGTCAGAACCTCCCGATACGGGCTTCTAGAAGGGCTATCGGTCGCTCCTCCGGTCGGTAAGCCGACGCGTGCTCGCGTTGCCGTTGCCGGTCGATTAGGCCTTGCCGGTCTCCGATGGGGACGGCACATTCAGCATACTCGCCACGACTGTATGGCTCTCGGCCAGCAACGCGTCTATTTGGGCTGGCTGGCGGCCTCCGGCTTCTGCGAAATCAGCTCGGCCTCCACCCCCACCTCCGACAATCGGCGCAATCGCTTTTACGACCTTGCCGGCGTGGACCCGGTTGGTGAGGTCCTTGCTCACGGAGACGATCAGCGCCACCTTGCCCCCATTGTCCGATGCGAGCACGACAACGCCACGTCCGAGTCTATCGCGGAGAGAATCTGCCAAACCCCGCAAGGAGGCCTTCTCGAGACCCGAGACCCGCCGCGCGATAAACTGCGCGTCGCCAATCCGTACCGCGCCCTCGTCACCCGTGTCCGGTGACGCTCCGAGTGCCGACTTCATCTTGAGCTGCTCGATCTCACGCGCGAGTCGCTTCGTGTCGCCCTGCAAGCGCTCGACCGTTTCCACCGCTCGGGCGCTGGGTACTCCCAAGGCGGTCAGGACGGCGGAAGCAGATGCGCGCTGCGTCTGCACGTGGGACACCGCCCCGGCGCCGGTCACCGCTTCGATCCGTCGTACACCTGCCGCCACCCCCGTTTCCTGGGTAATGGCGAACAGACCGATGTCGCCGGTTGCCCGACAGTGTGTCCCTCCACACAGCTCCATGCTGACGTCGGGTATCGTGACGACCCGCACTGTTTCACCGTATTTCTCACCAAAGAGCGCCATCGCTCCGTCATCGATCGCCTCTTGGGTTGTTCGGACGTCGGTCCGGACGGTGTGATTGCCATACACCTGCGCGTTGACATCCTGTTCGATCGTGTCCAATACCTTGCGTTCGATCGGTCCTCCGTGTGCGAAGTCGAAGCGTAGCCGATCGGGCGCGACCAGCGAGCCTGCCTGTTTGACATGCGGACCCAGATGCTCGCGTAACGCCGCGTGGAGCAAGTGGGTCGCCGTGTGGTTTCTCCGAATCGCGTCCCTTCGCTCAACGTCCACGGTGGCGGTGACCACGTCACCGGCGCCGAGCGGGCCCTGCGTGACCGAGACATGGTGAGCACGTGGTCCACTGGGGGTAAGCCGTTCCACCGCGTCGACGGTCGCCGTCATGCCGCCTGCGGTTGTCAGCGTTCCAGTATCCGAGACCTGTCCACCCGCTTCTCGATAGAACGGTGTTTCCACGAGCACGACGTAGCCCGCGGTCGACGGTCCAAGCGTGTCGACTGCTTTCCGCGTGTCGTCGAACATGGCCAGGACTCGTGTGTCGTCTACCCTGGTTACGGTGTAGCCTTCGAAGATGTCCGGAGCCGCGAGAATGCCCGAACGGTCGTCGGCGGATGCGAAGACGTAGTCGGTCGCAGCAGCTACGCCGAACCGTGTCTTGGCTCGCGATTGGGTACGCTGGGTCTCAAGCGCCTGGTCAAATCCAGTACGATCGACGGCGATGTGGTGTTCGCTGGCCAGATCCTCGATGAAATCGAGGGGGAGCCCGTAGGTGTCATACAGACGAAAGACCTCGTCACCACCCAGCGTCCCGTCCGTTACCCCTCCCAGCGCCGTCTCCAGCCGAGGTAAGCCATCGGTGAGGACGGCGTCGAAACGCTCTTCTTCGGCCCGCACCACCTCCGTGATGGCATCGTGGCCGGTGCGTAGCTCCGGGTAGGCCGCGCTCATTTCGTCGACGAGCACTTTCACGAGGCCGTGCAG
>JAYZGM010000023.1:0-11969 GCA_036336225.1 Acidobacteriota bacterium
GTAGAATCAATCGAGTTTTTCATCTTGTCGGAGGCCACGATCCGTGGCTGATTGATCTGGGTCAGCACATCAGTCTGGAGGGCGGGATGGATATTGGCGAGAAACACAAACGGTGTAGATCGATAGCTGGCTGGCAACACCGGCTGACAGGCATCAACCACGTTGAGATGTGTGTAGATCGTCTCCCGGGTATTGAAATCGATGCTGTATGCGCCCTTCCACCGAAAGGTCTCTCCCGGAACCCGTTGCAACCCGGTCAGATCGATGCGACGGTCCGCGAAGACGCGCATCTGGTCCTCGGTAAAATCGTCGCCGACCACGGCGACAAGACGCACGTCGGTAAAGAACGACGCCGCCACACTGAAGTAGGTGGCGGCGCCACCGACCACGCGTGAGGCCTCACCAAACGGAGTCTTCATGGAATCGAAGGCGACGGAACCGACGGTCAAAATAGGAGACACGGGCGAACCATACCCTCCGGCTACAGAATCACGCTATTCGCTGAGCCCGACCACCCGTTACACCGGAACGTATTTCCCGATGATCGGTGCCAGGTCCCGTTTGACATCGGCCGGAATCAGCTCCGGCCGCGTAATAATAGCCGAGCCCAACGCCGTGGCGCACTCGCAACCACGCGCCACCGGCAACCGGGTGACCGCATCTCTGACAACCCGCTGGGCAGTAATCGCGTTCTGCGTCAAGTTCGCAATGATCATTTCTACCGTGACATCGTCGTGACCCTCGTGCCAACAGTCATAATCGGTAACCAAGGCCAGCGTGGAATAACACATCTCAGCTTCTCGTGCGAGTTTGGCCTCCTGCAGGTTGGTCATGCCGATGACATCAAGTCCCCACGCACGATAGAGACGAGACTCGGCCAAGGTGGAAAACTGTGGACCTTCCATGCAGAGATACGTGCCGCCTCGGTGCACGCGTGCACCGGCTGAGGTCGCCGCCGTAAACGCGATCTCGCTGAGCACGGCGCAGAACGGATGAGCGAACGCGACATGCGCCACGATACCCCCACCGAAAAACGTGCTCATTCGGCCACGGGTGCGATCGACGAGCTGGTCGGGTATCACGATGTCGAGGGGGCGATACTGCTCCTGTAGGCTTCCGACCGCGCTCGCCGAAAGAATCCATTCAACCCCGAGCGACTTGAAGCCAAAGATGTTGGCACGAAAGTTCAGCTCCGACGGCATCAGACGGTGCCCCTCGCCGTGTCGGGCCAGAAACGCCACGCGTCGTTCATTGAGCGTCCCAATAACATAAGGGGCGGAGGGCTCTCCGAACGGCGTGGATACCTCGACCGTCTCACGGTCGATCAGCCCCTCCATGTCATACAGCCCGCTGCCACCGATCACGCCGATCTGCACGCCCGTTCGCGATGTGTCCAACACGATATCCTTTCCCTCGGTTTCTGGGTCGGGTGCCGTGGCCGGCTAGCCCTGTTTCAACTCGACAAGCACGCCGTCTGCCGCCGACGGGTGGATAAACGCCACCAGACTGCCGCCGGCGCCAGGGCGAGGTGTGTCGTCGACCAACCTGACCCCTCGAGCTCGGAGGTGCTCGAGTGCCTGTCGGATATCGTCGACCTTGAGCGTAATGTGATGCACGCCAGGACCGCGGCGGTCGATGGAACGCGCGATCGGCGAGTCAGTGGACGTTGCCTCGAGAAGCTCGAGGGCCGTTTCGCCCACCGGGAGAAACTGGGCTTTCACGCGCTGAGACGGCACCTCCTCGACCTCGCCCACCTCCAGCCCGAGCGCGTCCCGATAGAACGCCAGCGCGGTCTCCAGGTCCCGCACGGCGATTCCGATATGGTCCAACGTCGCCTTCATCCTTCTCTCCTAATCGTCCGACTGACGATCTCATCGGCGGCGGTATAGGGATCGACGACCGCAGTGGCGACTCTGTCGATCACGCGGTCAATCGCTCCCGGCTCGAGCACTCGTTCGGCATGTTCGAGAAATCGTCGGGACACTAGACTACGCACCTGGGAGTCGACACGGCCCCGACGTCGTCGCGCCGAGTGGTCACCACCATGCGCCCGAAACCGCTCTACCGTATCGACGACCGCGGCCACTCCCGTCCCAGCGGTCGCCCTGGTTTCCAGCACGACCGGTCGCCAATCCTCCGGCATGTACTGATTCAACCCGAGCATGACATTGATCTCGGTGACGGCTCGGTCAGCCCCCTCGAGATCCGCTTTGTTCACCACAAACAGGTCCGCGATCTCCATCACGCCGGCCTTCATCGCCTGTACTCCATCGCCGGCCCCAGGCATCGTCACGACCATCGTGACATCAGCCGCTCGTGAAATCTCGACCTCCGCCTGCCCGACACCGACGGTTTCTATGAGGATCATCGTATAGCCGGCCGCGTCAAGCACGACAGCGGCGTCGCCGGTCGCCCGTGCCAACCCACCCAGTTCGCCACGCGTCGCCATGCTGCGAACAAAGACGCCTGCATCACCGGCGTGCGCGTGCATCCGAACTCGATCCCCGAGGACCGCACCGCCACTGAACGGACTACTCGGGTCGACGGCCAGCACCCCCACGGTATGCCCACGCCCCCGTAGCTCACCGGTCAGCCGGTCAACCAGCGAGCTCTTGCCCACCCCTGGCGACCCGGTCACCCCGACCAGATAGGCCCGACCCGTGTGTCGGTAAATCTGTGTAATCAGCTCAGCCGCCCGAGCACCGCCGGCCTCGACCAAGGAGATCGCGCGGGCAATCGCCCGCCGATCGCCCTCAAGGACCTCGGCCACTATCGCCGCCCCCCCCGGCTCATCGGCTAGTGTGGTCACGACTCGGCGGTTGGACGCGTCGCGGCTACGGCGGCGTGTGAGGCAACGTGTCCATTCGTGGGTATCGGGACGCCACTGCAGATGCAGAGCCTGGTCCCAGCGATACGCGGGAGTGGCCGACGAAGTCTCTCGGCAGTCAGGGTAGCCAAGGTACTCCTGCTATTTTTACGTGGATGCCAAATACTGTCTTGCGATGACCAGTCGCTGGATCTCGCTGGTTCCTTCGCCGATGGTCGTCAGCTTGACATCGCGAAAGAATTTCTCGGCCGGATAGTCCTTGACGAACCCGTACCCACCATGAATCTGCACGCCCTCCTCCGCCACCCGAACGGCGGTTTCACTCGCGAACAGCTTGGCCATCGCCGACTCCCGCGTCGTCGACCGGTCGTCGTGCTGGTCCTCGAGATAGGCGGCGCGGTATGTGAGCCCGCGGGCCGCTTCGATTCGCGTCGCCATATCGGCCAGCTTGAACTGTATCGCCTGAAAGGCCGCCAACGGCTGGCCGAACTGCTCCCGGTTGATCGCGTGCCGATGGGCCGCCTCAAATGCGCCCTGTGCCAATCCGACCGCCAGTGCCGCGATCCCGATACGCCCGGCGTCGAGAACCCGCATCGCGTCGAGGAAACCGGCGCCTTCTTGTCCGATGAGGCTCTCGTCACCGACCCGTCAATCCGACAACGAAAGTTCAGCCGTGTCGCTGGCTCGCATCCCAAGCTTGGTCTCTTTTCGCCCGGCTCGGAGACCTTCGACCGGACGCGTGAGCAAGAACGCCGAAATACCGTGTACACCGAGGTCTCCGTTCGTAATCGCCATGATAACCAGCGTGTTGGCGATATTCCCATGGGTTGTAAAGGTTTTCGTCCCGGTGAGACACCACCCTCCATCGACACGTTTCGCGAGGGTGCGTAAACTCCCAGCATCGCTGCCGGCCTGCGGCTCGGTGAGCGCCGAGGTGGTCGCCGCGCGCGAGCGCCGGCAAAAAGACCTCACGTTGGGCCTCAGTCCCACTTCGATACAGGTGGGCGACGGCCAGCCCATTGTGCGCCGCTACCGAGAGCGCGATCGCGGGGTCAACGCGCGCCAGCTCTTCGATGCAGATACAGTAATCGACGGCCCCGAACCCGGCCCCGCCATAGCGCTCGGGAATCTGTATTCCCATCAACCCCAGGGCACCGAGACGAGGAAGGAGCGCTAGCGGGAAGGTCTGTGCCTCATCCCACGCCATGGTATGAGGCGCCATCTCGGTTTCGGCAAACTCGCGAACAGACTGACGGAGAAGAACTTGCTCGTCGGTGGGACGCGGGTCCATCGGATCGTCGGCCACTCTATCACACGACTTCTGTCGGGGAGACTCGAGGGCCAAGTCCGGGCGGGCGAGACTAAGGGACTACATCCGATGCCCCATGCCGCCGAAACACAGGCGGAATGCAACGATATGCCGTTCTATTCTTCGTAGTAGCCGCGTCGCTCTTTCACCCGGACGCGGCGCGGGCCGATCTCACCGCCTTTCTCGGTGCCAACACGAACGCACCAAGCCGGACCCTCCAGGGTTTCGCGGCCGGCCTGTCGCTGCTCGTCCTCGGGATGGAGTTCGAATACACCAACACCTCCGCCGACGACACGGCAGTCGCACCCGGTCTCAAAACCGGTATGTTCAACCTTCTGTTACAAACACCATTCGGTGTGTCGGGTCTGCAGTTCTACGGCACGATCGGCGCTGGGCTGTACCGAGAGACCGGCAACGGGTCGCAGGAGACGAACGGAGGCACGAACACCGGGGGAGGGGTCAAGGTGACCCTTGCCGGACCTCTTCGTCTGCGGCTCGATTACCGGGTGTTCGCGCTACGTGGGTCCCCACAACAGGAGCGACAGTATCGGTTCTACGCAGGACTGAATATGGGTTTCTAGCAAAGGGGCATCTG
Organism: Acidobacteriota bacterium; assembly: GCA_036336225.1. Classification (GTDB taxonomy): domain Bacteria; phylum Acidobacteriota; class Vicinamibacteria; order Vicinamibacterales; family UBA8438; genus JAJEEA01. The sequence continues at coordinate 4,732 of JAYZGM010000023.1, forward strand.
CAAGAAGACAACAGAACTGCGAACCGTCCGGAACTGGCCCGCTGCGCCGTGACAACGACCGGTGGTGACTCGGGGGCGAGCACGCAGCCCCCCCCCCCGGTCACACAGCTGTCTGGGAGAAACTCTCGATTAGAACTCTGCAACGAGCGTCAGATTAATCGACTGCTGTCCGCCGCCCTGCAAGGCACCGGAGTAGGCGCCGTAGAGTTCACGAACCTCGTCACCGTTCCCTGGCGGCCCATCCAAGTAGTTGTCGGCGAGCACCTGGGCGAGGGCGTAGTTGCCACCCGACACGACCGGATCCATGAACTGGTAGTAGATCACATAGCCGTTCGGTCCTGGTGTGTCCGCGCGAAACAGCTTCATGCCGGCACCCATCTGACTGAGCTGGGCATCGTCGGACCCGGCGAGCGTCTCGCCATACGCCTGCATCGCGCGCTCGAAGTCCGCCGTATTCGCAGGGTTGACGACATTCAACACGACAGCAGCGTCACCGCTAAAGGTGACGGTTGCCTGGGCCGCCGCTTCCGACCGCGGCGCGAACGAGCTTCCCAGCAAGACCCCAACGGCAAGCGCCGCGACGACCGCCGTACCCACCCACACTCGGCTGTTCCATTGTTTCAACATCCGCATGTATTCCTCCTTCGTACCAATCGCGGCTCTCTAAAAGCCGCTACTCTATCGTAAGTGTCGTTCTCGACCAAAAAGAATCAACGCGTCCGCCCGCCACGACAAGCTACTGTGGAAGAATCGGCATCAAGTTGAGCAGAATCTGTCCGTCCGCAAACGCCGAAGAGTAGTCATCGTACAACTCTTGCACCTCAGTCGGGAAGGCCTCATTCAGAATACCTGGTACCCAGTAGTCAGCCCCTGGCACCGTCGGATCCAGCACGGAAATATACAACAAGACGCCGCCGTCGAGCGGATCCTCGGCTTGGAAGACCCTCCAACCGACCGCCTGTCGTCGTCGATCAGGGTCATCGCTCGCCATCAGCGCCTCCCCAACCCGCTTCATCGTCCGTTCGAACGCGGTACCCTGCCCCGCCTTGAGGTAGTTCAGTATCACCCCCGTCCGTGTCGTAAAGATGCGGGTTGGATCTTGCACGATGGGCGGAGGGGGCACATCGGCATCATCGTCGGATTCGTCGTTGGACGCATCAGCCGTGGCCGTCGAGGGCGTCGCAGAGGCGGGAGTGGGGGTCGTGACGGGGGCCGGTGACGGCGGCTGCGGAGACGGTAGCTGCCACGCGGCCAAGACACCGCCACGCGCCCCCCACACAACCCCCACGACGAACGCCGCTCCTATCACCAACGCCGCCATCGTCGTGGTTGTTGCGTTGTTCACCCTGATGTCATCCATGTTCTCTCACTGGCCGCGTAGGCCGGGCACTCGGGCGTCGCATGACGTCACCCGGCCATGGCGAGGAGGTCATACAAACACCTGCATCACCTCGCTTGCCAGAAGCTGGCCTCGACGCGTCAGGCGAAGCCGAGATCGCTCAGGATGAAGTAAACCGGCTTCAACACAGCGAGTGAGCTCGTCTCCCCAGCGCCGCCAAACCTCAACGTTATATCGTCGTTCGATCCTCGTCACGTCAACCCCGTCGGTGAGTCGCAACCCCAGGAACAGTGCCTCACTGATGCGTTCGTCTGGAGACAACGCGTGACGCCCCACCACCGGACTCCCTCCGTCGAATAGACACGACACATACTCACCGCGGTCGGCCAGGTTGGTCCACCGATACCCCGCCCGAGTGGACTGCGCACCACATCCAAAGCCAACCCACGCGCCATCGGACCAATATTTGAGATTGTGTCGGCACCGCCGTCCAGGTTTCGCGACATTCGAGATCTCGTATTGACGATACCCCGCGGCCTCCAGTCGATCAAAACCGGTGTGATACATCTCGGCCGCGACGTCATCCGGTGCCAGTGCCCACCCGCCGCGTGCCATCTCATCACGCAACGGGGCATTGGGATACAACTCGAGCATGTACACCGACACGTGCTCCGGGGCAAGGTCGATGACGGTGTCGACCGTCTCGCACCAGTGAGACACCGTTTGTTCAGGAAGCCAGGCCATGAGATCGACACTCAGGTCCACAAACCCGGCACGACGCGCCGTCTCGACCGCCGCGATCGCCCGCTCGGCCGTGTGGAGACGACCGAGTCGCCGCAACTCCTCGTCGCGAAACGACTGAACTCCGATACTGAGTCGGTTCACCCCGGCCGAGCGGTACCCCAACAACCGTTCATACAGCGCCGTCTCTGGATTGACCTCGACCGTGATCTCCGTGTCCGCGAGCACCTCGAACGACGCCCGACACCGTGACACAAGGTGGGCGACATCCTCGGGCGCAAGTACCGACGGGGTGCCACCGCCAAAGAAGATCGAGTCTACTGGGCTTGCGTCTCGAAAGGCCTCGATTTCGCGTGACAGGGCCGAAAGATACTGCCCCTTAAGCCCGGCGTCCAACAGCCCGCGGTTGAAGTTGCAGTAATGACAGATCGCTTCACAGAACGGAATGTGGATATAGAGCCCGATCGGCCCACCGACCGGCTCCGCGGGACAACTCCGATGGTCGGGATTACCCGCCGGCCCGGCCACCCGACCACCCCAAGTCCACCTTGCCTGATTTCAGCCGGGCGCGCGCCCGAACGGAGGCTCGGGCCGGGAGCTTCCGGCGCGGGCGTGTTTTCCAGGTGCGAAAAAGATCCTCACTACTGGGAGGAAACTCGAAGTTCCGGTAATCCGGACCATCGAACTCGAGGAACTCGCACATCTCACGCAACCGGGAGTGCATTCGAAACCCAACCCGCACCAGCAACGAGTCCATGTCTTCTGGGTCGTCGCTGTCCTCGTAGTTCGTCGTGAACACCGTTGGCCGCCGGTCGTTGTAGCGAGTGTTGACGATAAGATTCATCGTCTCCTCGACCCAATCGGTCAACCGTTCGGCACCAAGGTCGTCAAGCACCAGCAGCTCGGCGCGCATCACGGGCTGGAGTACGTCAACGGCTGACGTGCGCGTGACTGGATCGTAGGTATTTCGAATCGTACTCAGCAGACTCCGCGTGTCGTAATAGACCGCGCGGGCTCGATAGCGGAGCACGACTTGCCTGAGGACCGACACCGCGATGTGGGTCTTTCCAATGCCTGGCGGCCCGATCAAGAGGAGCCCTTTCTCCACGGAGAGAAAGTCCTGGACAAACCGGCTCGCCCAGTCGAGCGTCCGACGCAGCTGCGGATTCTCATAGGTGACGAACGAGTCAAGATCGCATCCACGGTAACGTGGCGGAACCAGCGCCTTGGACAACAAGGCCTGGGCCGTCCTGCTCCGCCAGCACTCGCATCGCTCGACACACGAGACATTGTCGACGATGACCTCTCGCCACCCGCTGTCATGACACTGAGAACAGCCCATCAAATCTATGTTCTCCGTGAGGTGTCCAACCACTGCCGCCCGCGGCAAACATCCCGCTGCCTTCGAGCGGCGCTCTCGGTGCTCTGCGGGGTTTCACGACGGGCGGCTAGCCCTTGCCCGCATCCGGTCGCGTCGCTGTCTCCCGGGTCACCACTCCTGAGTCGGTCACCCGCACCAAGTCTGTCGGTGCCGATCTTACCAGCGCCGTCCCGAGTCGCTGCTCCCACTCCCCGAGCCCACGCGCCAGCTCCTGCTTCGCGTAGGTCATAAACTCGTTGACCTCCTCCTGCATGCGGTCCATCTTGCGACGCATATTCAGGATGATCTCGACACCGGCCAAGTTGACCCCCAGCTCGCGGGTCAACGTGAGAATCGTCTCGAGCTGTTCCAGGTCTTCGTCCGAATACTGGCGAGTGTTGCCATCAGTACGCGATGGCTTGAGCAGCCCTTCGCGCTCATACAACCGAAGTGTTTGCGGATGAATGTTGTATCGGCGTGCCACGGCGCTAATCATGAAGTAGCCTTGCCCTGATCCCTTTCCCGGCATGTCGCTCACTCCCTCTGGGCACGCGCCGGCGTAAATCCCGACGGCCATAAACCCGATCGCACATCGTCCGTGCTGCGCTCCGCCAGCTCACGCATAAGTTCTTTTGACCGCTCGTCGAGTACGTGCGGCAGCACGATCTTGACCTCAACCATGAGGTCCCCAGGCTCTCCCGTGCGCGGAGAGGGTGCCCCACGACCCCGCAAACGTAGACGCTGACCCGTCTGGGTTCCCGGAGGAATCCGAACCTTGGCCGGCCCACCGAGGGTGGGAATCTCCACACGAGTGCCCAGTGCCGCCTCGTGCACAGCGACCGGCAATTCCAGATGTATGTCATCGCCGTCCCGGCGGAAGAAGGGGTGTGGCGCAACAGCGATGGTCACATATAGATCGCCGACCGCTCCCCCACGCCGTCCGACACTCCCGCGACCGGCCACCCGGACCCGTGCGCCTTCCAATACCCCCGGTGGCACCCCGATTGACACCGACTCTGTACGAGACACCACTCCGTCGGTTCGACAAGCCCCGCACGGACGCTGTCGGCGACGACCGGTGCCGGCGCACTGACCACACCGGCGCGAGAACACCATGTGGCCCCGGGTCCATCGCGACTGCCCCGAACCGGCACACGCGGCGCACGGCCCCTCGGCCACCCGCCGCGCCCCGGTGCCACGACACGCGTCACAACTTGCCACGCGGGTCACCATCACATCGTAGGCGCCGCCACGCATCGCCTGCTCAAAGTCCAGCGGCAGCGTAGCATGCAGATCGACGCTGGCCCCGTCTCGCGACGGCACGCTCGCCGACCCCGCGAACACGTCGGCAAACAGGTCACCAAAGGTCGAGGCGGCCGCTCCGGTTGACGACGACGAGAAGTCGAAGCCTTCAAACTCGACGCTCCCGCCCTTCACCTCCACCAACGTCGGACCGTGATGGTCGTAGTCTTGACGTCGGTCCGGATCCATCAACGTTTCGTAGGCTTCGGTCACCCGTCGAAAGAACGCCGCCGCCTCGCGGTCACCGGGATTGATATCCGGGTGATACTTCCGCGCCAGTCTCCGGTAGGCCCGTTTCACGTCGATCGCCGACGCAGCCCGGTCAACCCCCAGAATGACGTAAAAGTCCATCCTGTCGCGGTCCTATTTCTTCTCTTCCACGACTTCGGCGTCAATCACATCGCCGTCAGCGGCCCCGGCCGACGGAGCCTCGCCCTCCGGGGACGGCCCACCCGCGGTGGGGTCCGACGGTGGCGTGTCGCTGGCCTGCTTGTACATCGTCTCCGCGGCCTTGTGCTGCACCGCCGTGAGCTGCTCCATCGCCTGTTTCACCGCTGCCTCGTCATCGGATTCGAGCGCCTTCTTGACATCTACGACGGCACTCTCAATCGGCTCTTTCTCGGACGCGGACAGCTTGTCTCCTGCTTCCTGCACCATCCGCTCGGCGGCATACACTGCTTGGTCTGCCTGGTTGCGGGTCTCGATCGCTTCTTTCCGCTCCTTGTCCTCCTCGGAGTGCGCCTCAGCCTCACGCATCATGCGATCGACCTCGTCCTTTGAGAGTCCGCTCGACGCCGTGATAGTGATCTTCTGCTCCTTGCCGGTACCCTGATCTTTGGCCGACACGTTGACGATACCGTTGGCATCGATATCGAACGCCACTTCAATCTGCGGAACCCCACGTGGGGCGGGTGGTAACCCCACGAGCTGGAACTTGCCCAAGGTGCGATTATCCTTGGCCATCGGGCGCTCGCCCTGCAGTACGTGGACCTCAACACTGGTCTGGCTATCGGCCGCGGTCGAGAAGATCTCGCTCTTCTTGCTGGGAATGGTGGTGTTTCGCTCGATCAACGTCGTGCGCACACCGCCAAGCGTCTCGATCCCCAACGACAGAGGGGTCACGTCGAGCAACAGCAGATCCTTGACCTCACCGGCCAGCACTCCGGCCTGCAACGCGGCGCCGACGGCTACGACTTCGTCCGGATTGACCCCCTTGTGTGGCTCTTTCCCGAACAGTTCTTTCACAATCGCCTTTACACGCGGGACACGAGTCGAGCCCCCCACCATCACGACTTCGTCGATCTGTGACGCGTCGAGGCCAGCATCCGAAAGCGCCTGCTTGACCGGCTTCACCGTCTTTTGGAGCAGATCCTCGACGAGCTGCTCAAACTTGGACCGACCGAGCTTCATGACGAGGTGTTTTGGGCCAGACTGATCCGCCGTCACAAACGGAAGGTTAATTTCGGTCTCGGCAACGGTCGAGAGCTCCATCTTTGCTTTCTCGGCTGCCTCTTTGAGCCGTTGAAGCGCCATCCTGTCCTTCCGTAGATCGATGCCTTCCGTTTTTTGAAATTCGTCGGCGATCCACTCGATGACACGCTGGTCGAGATTATCGCCGCCCAGATGGGTATCGCCATTGGTCGACTTGACCTCTACCACGCCTTCTCCGACTTCGAGAATTGAAATATCGAACGTGCCGCCACCAAAGTCATAGACCGCAATCGTCTCGTCCTTCTTCTTGTCCAACCCGTAGGCCAGGGCTGCCGCGGTCGGTTCGTTGACGATCCTGAGCACCTCCAGACCAGCGATCTGACCAGCGTCTTTGGTAGCCTGACGTTGAGCATCATTGAAATATGCCGGAACGGTAAGCACCGCTTGGCCCACCGACTGTCCCAAGTATTCCTCCGCCGACTGCTTCAATTTTTGGAGCACCATGGCGGAAATCTCGGGCGGTGACAGCTCCTTGTCTCCAGCCTTCACCCGCGCGTCACCGTTGGATGCCTTCACGACCTCGTAGGGCACCATCTTCATCTCTTCATCGACCTCACCGTACTTCCGACCCATGAAGCGCTTGATCGAGAACACAGTGTTTTCAGGGTTGGTCACCGCTTGACGTTTGGCTACCTGCCCGACGGGCCGCTCGCCAGACTTTGCGAACGCGACGATGGACGGGGTGATGCGACTACCTTCCGCATTGGTGACCACGACAGGTTCTCCGGCCTCCATAACCGCGACGACGGAATTTGTCGTTCCAAGATCGATTCCAATTACCTTACCCATAACATCATTTCCTCAGAATAGTTTACGGTTAGCGATCGATAAAATCGCGGGATTAGATATAACAATGATATAAACATAAAATATGAGCGTTAATGTGTCAAGTAATATTTGCCATGCTTTCGTTAGACTCTACGGTACCAAGCAGACCGACCCGATACACAGGGCACGTCGGCGAACGAACAGATCGCTGGAGCACCAACACCCCCATGTGTATGA
>JAYZGM010000024.1:0-6602 GCA_036336225.1 Acidobacteriota bacterium
GACCGTCAATGGCGTTTGATTATAGATAAATAATCATTTACAAGAATAGCTGCGTTCTACGGCGACACGGAGCTCAAGGAAGAGCTGGAACGGCAGATGGAGTTCGTGGATCTGTCGTCGCGTGCGCGGCACGATACGAACTAGTGTTGTGTGGGACACACCACTAGCAATCCATCGACGTCTTCCGTTACCGGATACTTTCGGCAAGGTCGTCCACCGTGTCGGCCAGGGCCTGGAGGCGAGTAAGGTTTCGTCCCGCAGCGCGGGCGCTCTGGTCCCTGAGCGTGGAGACCATCTCGTCGAGCCGCTCGGCTACATCCGCCGTGTCGTCAGGGCGCGTGGTGATGATTCCGTCAACGAGCTCTATCCACATGCTGGTCTGTTCGTCGTCGATGGTGCCCGTCTGACGAAGCTGGTCTAGATACGCACGCGCGATGGCCGGATGAGCCGGCCAATCGATCCGACGTTGCTGCTGGGCGTTGAAGGTCGCCGGGGCCACCAGCGACGCGGCCGCGACTTCGTTGGCGGTCACATACTCGCTGGGCACGAGTCTGAGGACGTCGAGTCCGCGAGCGATCTCGGTCCCATAGATGAATCCCCGATACCAGTAGGCGGACCAGTACCCGGCCATCACCACGTCATCCGGGTTGAGCGGTCCACGATCGAAGTAGGCAATCTCGATCGGATTCGACGAGTCGGTGAAGTCCATGACGGAGATGCCGCCTTGATACCAGGCCTGCACCATGATGTCGCGACCGGGGATCGGTACCAGCGAACCGTTGTGAGCGACACAGTTCTCCGTCTCCGTTTGGGGAGCCGGTAGCTTGTAGTAGCTCCGAAACTCCATCTCGCGATCGACCACGTCAAAGATTGCGTTTGCTCCCCACTCCCTGGGGTCAGATGCTCGGCACCGAGGTCGTCCCCCACCGCCCCACTCGTCGGTAAAGATCACCTTGGTCCCATCGTTGTTGAACGTCGCGGAGTGCCAGTAGGCGAACCCGGGGTCGGTGACCTGGTCGAGACGGATGGGACGTGTCGGGTTGGAGATATCGAGCAGGATGCCATTTCCGGCACACGCACCGGCGGCCAGGCCCATGTCGGGATAGGCGGTGATGTCGTGACACTGGGTCGTCTGTCGCGTGGTTTGCGTGCCTGGTCCATGGTCGCCACCGGCCCAGAGACCCGCGATGGCGCCCGAGTCAGGATCCGAAAAGATGAAGGGACGATTGACGATGCGCGCGTCCTGTGGACGGTCCATTGGGACGTGAATGACGTCGATACGAAACAACGCGGTGTCCGGATTCTCGGTCGGAGACTCATCTGAGCACCCTTCGAGCTCCTCACCCGGGCGCACGGTGCTCGTTCCCGAACCGTAGATATAGAACGACCCCGTATCATCCGGGTCGGTGACCAGCGTGTGGGTGTGTGAGCCTCGGCAGGTCTGGACCGCCGCCACCTGCTGTGGCAGTCGCAGATCGCTGATATCAAAGATCCTGATGCCGCGGAAACGTTCGTCGCTCACCGATTCCGCAACCCCTTGCAATCCGCAGTCGAGACGTCCCCGTGTTTGCTCAACGGACATGACGAGGAGGTTGCCGATGACCGAGACGTCTCCCTGGCCGCCGGGACAGACGACCGACGCGAGCAGCTGTGGCGACTCGGGGTTCTCCACGCTGTAGGCGTTGAACCCGTGATAGTTACCCTCATACAGGACCGAACCGCCAAACGCCATGTCCGTGTTCGCAAAGTTCAGAATGCCGGGGCGCCAGGGCTGCTCTACGTCTTCTGCGTCGGGGTCCCCGGTATTGTCGTCGAGTGGCGCGTTGTCCTCCGTCTCGTGCTCGCCGTTGTCGTGCCCGGCTTCGTCACCGTCCGGTTGCTCTGTTTCTTCAGCCGCCTCGTCCTCCGTGCGTCCGGTGCGTATCGGTCGGCCCGCGGGAACTTTCGGGTCGTAGAACCCTTCCGGCTTCGGACGACTCGACACCAACTCCAGGTTCCACGCCGCTTCACCGGCGTCGAGAAATCCGGCGGACAGATGGACTCGAGGGTCCGACGACAGGTCCGCCAAGAGATCGTCCATTCGGTCGATTTCCATGGTCTGGTCGGCGGTGATGTCGGCGGTAAAGGCGAACAGCTGAGAATCCTGGGCGGCGCCACGTTGATCGAGCAGTTCCTCGACCATGGTCAGTGCGCCCCGATGGTGCGAGATCATGAACTGGAGAAAGAGCCGGTCGAACTCCAGGGCCACGGAACCCTCAAGTTGGCTCATGTTTTCGAGGGTCAGCATCCCCGGCATCAGCTCAACGTCGTGGGCATGAGAGTCAGTCGCGGTCGGGACGTCCTGGTCGCGTTTACGCAGCCAGTCCTGCATCATTGCGATCTCGTCTTCTTGCGAGATCTCGATACGCAGGGCGAGCCGACGCATGACGTCGCGCTGGGTCCGGGTCGCGAGGAGCGTTGTCATCTCCAGGGCTTGGGCGTGATGCGAGATCATGCCTTGCATGAACTTCACGTCGGCGGCCGCGAACCCGAGACCAGCGAGGTCCGAGGCCGCCTCGGGAGAAATACGTCGACTCGGCTCGCCCGGTGCGCCGGGTTGGACGATCGGTGGCTGGGCCTGACTGGGATTCGGACCCGCCGCCACCAGCGCCGCCACCCCGACCAGGGTCATCGCAAGTCTTTGCCGACATGACGCTTGCAAGCTCATGGGCCTACCTCCGTATGGGTTCGTTCTGTCTAGTCTGAAACAGCCGCATTGTATCCCTGTGTTTAGGCTAAAAAAATCTGACCGAGTAGCCGACCCTGAAACCACGACCGATTTCTGGGGCGAGATCCTTGATGAATGACGTGTGGTTTCGGTAGAGCTGGTCGGTCAGGTTGTAAGCGGTCACGCTCACCACATGAGCCATATGTGGTTTCGCCCACATATACGACGCTTGTAGGTTGGCGGTGGCATAGCCCGCGGTCCGGGTTTCGTCGCGAAATACCCGTTCTTGAGCGGCGGCCAGGATTATTTCAGGGCTGAACGTGAAGCTCTGGTAGGGAAGGTCAAGACTGAAACGCCCCCGGAGCGGGGAAATCCTGGGAAGCGATTCATCTGTCGTCGTCACTGTTGCGTTTACCGCCCCCAGGCCGACGTTTGCCCAGATGCGATCACCCAGGCGGAGACTGGCTTCGGCATCGATGCCGGTGAATCGACTGTCCGCTTGCAGGAACTCGCCCACGCGCAGCCCGTCCACAATGTGATCGTCCTCTATGGAGGCAAACACGAAACCGTCGATGCTGTACGTGTAGGCGTTGAACGAAGCTCGCGCTCGGGAGCCCCGGTAGCGAAGGCTGGTGTCCACGCCGAGTGTGGTCTCTGCCCGAAGGTTCGTATCTCCTACCTCGAAAATCAGGTTGCCCACGTGGGCTCCGAAGTTGTAAAGCTCTTCCAGTGCAGGGGCGCGATGTGAGTGGGTGAGATTTGTCACGAAGGCTGTGTCCGCACCCAGATTGGCTCGGAACCCTACTGAGGCTGACCCTCCGAGGAAACTCCGGTCGCGCGGTTCGTCATGGTGCAAGTCGTCTCCATGATCATCTCCATGGTCATCCTCGTCATGGTGCTCGTCGGCGTGCTCCGCTATCGTATAGTCGTTGTGCTCGACACGTCCGCCGAACTGCAAACGATAACGGCCAAAGTCAAGCTCCTCGTAGGCGAACGCGGCGAGGGAGCGCTGATCGGTTGCCGGAGCAAGGGCCTCTTCACCGACCGCGACGTAATCTCGCGACTGGGTCCACAAGCCGAACTTTCCTGAGAGGGGGCCTAGCCGTTGCTGGTTGATTTCGGCGCGGGTGATGAAGGTCTGATTGCTGAAGGCCGTGCCAAGCGTTTCCATCCCGTCTTCAATCTCGATCTCGTTGTGCTGCCAGTCGAGAACATTGAATACGACGCGGACGCCGTCGATGGCGGCATTATTCAGGTTGCGCATCCCGAGGTCGAATCGCTGTACACGACGTCTGGATTTCAGATCGACATTGACCTCGTCTTCATGGTCATCCTCGTCGTCGTGGTCGTCGTGCCCATGGTGATCCTCGCCGTGGTGGTGGAACTTTCCGGCGAAGGGAATCCCGTAGCGGCCATCGTCCATCGTGAACCCACCGCTCGCGAAGAAACGGTCGCCAAAGTAGCCTAGGCCGGCTCGTCTACTCGAGAGCTTGGTCGCCGAATTCTCAACCACGCCTTGGGGTGTACCGTAGTCGTCAGTGCGACGTGTCCCGCCACCGGCCCACAGCACGGTTTTCTCCCAGGCGTGCTGGAGGCTGACGTTCGTGCCCATTTGCCTGTCGGCCGATCCGGCGTCGACGCTGTACTGGCCGCGCGTCCCCGGCGTGAATGCCTCTCGATAGCGTTCGTGTGGTGTGATGGCGTTCACGACACCGCCGACGGCGTTCGAACCATAGAGGAGGGTTGCGGGACCACGGACGATCTCGACGCGCTCTAGGCCGTTCGGATCGATGGTGATGCCGTGGTCGCCGGATTGCGAACTCAGGTCGCCGGTGCGTACCCCATCTTCCAGGATGAGGACACGGTCTCCATCGAACCCTCGGATGATCGGCCGGCTTGAACCGGGACCAAAGCTGCGCTTGGCTACGCCTGGTTCGTTCTGCAACACATCGCCGAGGGTTGATTGGGGATTGGCGACGAGCTCGAAGGCGTCCAGCGTCGTGACCGAGTTGAACGCCTCGAATGCCGTTATTTGGCCTCCCGCAGTGGCGGTGACGGTCAGTTCTTCGTGCACGGTCGAGAAGTCCAACGCGAAGCTGACGTCGATGGTTGCTCCTGGACCAATGTTCACCGATTGGCGCGTTGCGCTGAGGTGTTCGCGTTGGGCGATCAGTTCGTATGTACCGGTTGGAATACTGGTGATTTCGAAGTTTCCATCCTCGTCGGTCAGTGCGACATGCGACGTTCCCACCACGAGGACCACGGCTCCGTGCACGGGCTGGCCATTTGTGATGAAGGTGACACAGCCCCTGAGGTCGCCGGCTTTCTGGGCGAACCCAATGGCAGGCACAAGGATGAACAGGGCAAGGGTAGCGGCGATGTTCTTACGGATATTTGACCACATGGTTGTATTTCCCGCGCGCCGTTGCACGCTCAGGGACAGCCCACTTGGCTGACGCGGCGCACAGGTGGAAACTCACCTCAAAGACGAACTGATTTCGGTGAAAACGATTGAAATACGTCAGGTGAGCGGGGGGGGCACGTGGTGGAACTGTGGAGACGGGGCGAGTTGGGCTACAGGCAGCGAGCGGTCCGTTTACGGCCTCGGGACAGTCGGCCCGAGCGACGAGGTCGTGGGTGGTTGGCTCTGCGAACGGCTGAGTTCGCAGCTTGCAGACGGCACATTCCCGATCTGCGTCGTGTCCGGCGTGCCAGACGAATGAAATGGAGGCCGTGCTGATGCCGGCGAGGAGAACGATGATCACCCAGTCGCGCCAGAGGCGGGCTCGAACTGGCGAGGCCGCTGGTCCGAGACAACAGCGGTCAAACATGCTTTCTACTCCCACGCGCCGTTGCACGCTCAGGGACAGCCCACTGGGCTGACGCGGCGCACAGGCGAAGACTCACCTCAAAGACGAACGGATTTCGGTGAAAACGATTGAAATACGTCAGGTGAGCGGGGGAGCGCGGGCGGGAATCGGCGAAGTGGTGTCAGCCGGAATCCAGATCAAGAAGGCTTCAGTTGAGGGATCGGGAGTGTCGGTCCGGGTGACCCTCATGTCACCGGCGAGATCGGCGAGTGGTTGATGCCTGAGCTTACAGACGGCGCAATCCTGGTCGGTCTCGTGACCGGCGTGCCACAGGGCAGACACAGCGGTCGTGCCCACAACCACGACGAGGGCCGTGGCAAGCCACGCGCGCCAGACCAGGGCGCGGTGTCGCGAGCTGGTCGGTCTGCGGTCGCATTGATTGGACATCCATTTTCAATCTAGCAGTTTGAACCGAGCCCTGCAACGTCTGCTGGTAATATGGCCCGCCGGGGTGATTGGGATCTTCGCTGATTGGGGAGTGTACGAGTGCGCAACGGGGTGTGGCTCGGCGGGGTGGTAACGCTGTTGTTCGCGGCGCACCAGGATTTCTGGTTTCGTGATGTCGCCCGTCCGCTCGTGTTCGGTTTTCTCCCGATCGGTCTCTTCTTCCACGTTCTCCTCTGTCTCGCCATCGCGGGGCTCATGACGGTCGTGGTTCGTTACGCGTGGCCGGTGGCGCTCGAGCGAGCGGTGGAGGAGGGTTCCGCCCGGTCTCGCAAGGAGCCGTCGTGATTCCGACGCTCGTGGTTCTGGTCTATCTCGGGGTCGTCCTTTATATCGGCATCTTCGCGTGCCGTCGTTCGACCGGAGGTGGGGCAGAAGACTACTTTCTGGCGGGCCGGTCGCTCGGACAAACGGTCTTCCTCCTGTCGCTCTTTGGCACAAACATGACCGCGTTCACCATCCTTGGTTCGGCCGGTCATGCCTTCTCAAACGGCATCGTCACCTTCGGTCTGATGGCGTCGTCGTCGGCCCTCATTATCCCCGTTGGCCTGTTTCTCGTCGGTCCTAGATTTTGGGCGCTG
>JAYZGM010000025.1:0-16180 GCA_036336225.1 Acidobacteriota bacterium
ACCGCGAAGGTTGCGGTCGACCGGCCGAGCGCCTCAAGATCGAGGAGACGCTCCCCGAACCCCAATCCGGCAAAGACGATATGGTTCTTGGTCCATTGATCTGGTCGAAACGACTCGAGCAGAGGAGCGACCCGAGCCAGACGCGGTGTCTCACCGAGACGTGAGACGCCGGGCATGACTATACAAGGTTGGAGCAGACCGCACGAGTGCACTGTCGCTCAGATCGGAAAGACATCTCCTACAGGCCAAATGCGTACAGCTGAAACAGGTGTCGTCACCCGAGGGGATGGCCATGAACTGATTCCGCTGTGACTTGAAGCGGGGCCTCACCACCGTGCTGCAGTTTCCCAGGGTTCGATGAGAGCGAGGCTCCGCCTCTCCCGACGCGCCGGGCCGTTTGGCGCGGCGCGTCTAGGAGCCGAAGCTACTGACCGCCTCGGCCTCGGACTCAAACGTATCGAACACGGTCAGAAGCTTGGTGATGGCGAGGAGGTCGGTGATGCGCTTGGTTAGGTTCACCAGCTTCAACTTGCCACCCTGTCTGCTCACGGTCGTGTAGGTCCGAACGATTTCACCGAGTCCCGCGCTGTCGACATATGGAACACCCTCGAGGTTCAGGAGCAGGTTGCGGTGACCCTGCTGCATGAGACTGTTGATTCTCTCTTTGAGGAGCTCGTCGCCTTCGCCGATCGTCAGTTTGCCCGTCAGATCCAGTATGACCACGTTCTCGAGCGTTCTTTCCTGGATTTCCATGCAACACTCCCAGTGTGTCCTACACTCAAGCCGAAGCTTGTAAGGCCCTGTTTATAAGAGCTTTAGCTGGTCCTGTAACCCACGCAGACCGTACTATGAAGCCCTCGTTCTGTCAAATGACGGCTGCACCCGCGTGGCGCATGGCACTCCCAGCCCCTGACACCGAAACTACTCGGTTTCTCGACGTTGCTTCTTCCGCGTGCGTTTTCGCGCGAGCGCTTGTTTCGCGCGCCGCTTGTCACCCGGTTTCAGATAGAAGGAGTGTTTCTTGATGTCCTTGATGATGTCTTCTTGCTGCACCTTGCGTTTGAAACGCCGCAACGCGCTTTCGATCGATTCGCTCTCTTGTACCTTGACCTCAGCCAAACTGCTTGACACCTCCCTTGCACGGCGATTTACCCCATTCTGACGATCCGACACCGGCCAGACCGATCGAACGAGTGTGCTAGGCTTACTCGAGAAGGTCTGAACCGCCCGTGGCACGAGCCCACGTTATTGAGCCGCGGAACCTGCCAGCGTTGTGCTTCTCCATTGAAAACTCAAACGTGCTCACCATCGTGCCCGGGTGGCGTCGAACTCAATTGCAGGTTGATCCGCTCCTGGCACGAGGCAAACGGGTATTCTAGGTCGACCCGCCAAGTGTCGTCAACGGTTATCGTGTTCGGACGCATCGTGTTGTCGCGGGAAGAGGTATGAAGATTCTGGTCGTCGGGAGTGGGGCGCGGGAGCACGCCTTGACCTGGAAGCTGGGTCGCGAGCCAGGCGTCGACGTCGTGTGCGCACCAGGGAACGCCGGGACGACGTCGGCGCCGGTGGACACGCTCGATGTGGCGGATCCTGCGGCGATCCTTGCCTATGCGGAATCCTCGGCCGTCGATCTCACGGTTGTTGGGCCGGAGCTCCCGCTGGCCCACGGGGTTCAGGATCTGTTCGTCACCCGCGGACACCATTTGTTCGGACCGGACCAGTTTGCCGCCAGATTGGAGTCGAGTAAGGCGTTCGCGAAGACCTTTATGGCACAGCATGGGGTTCCGACCGCGCGTTTTCAAGTGTGCGACGAGATCGGTGACGCCCTGAATGCTGTCTCCGGCGACGTCTTCGGTTTTCCGGTGGTCGTCAAGGCGGACGGACTTGCCGCGGGGAAAGGTGTCACCGTCGCTGCGGACCGGCGTGCCGCGGAGCAGGCAGTCCGGGACGCGATGCTTGATCACCGGTTTGGCGCGGCCGGGCAGCGGCTTGTGATCGAAGAATGCCTGGTGGGAGAAGAGGCCTCATTTTTTGTCATCTGCGACGGCCAGCAGGCTCTCGAACTCCCCACGGCCCAGGACCACAAGCGCGCCTATGACCATGACCGAGGCCCAAACACCGGTGGGATGGGTGCGTTTTCTCCGAGCCCTCTGCTGACGGCTGAGCTCAGAGAGCACATTCGCCGGGACATCGTGTCGCCGGTGCTTGACGGAATGCAACGTGAGGGACACCCCTATCGTGGCTTCTTGTATATCGGTTTGATGATCACGGCCACTGGGCCGATGGTCATCGAATTCAACGTGCGACTTGGGGATCCCGAAGCCCAGGTGGTGTTGCCACGGGTGCGCACCGAGCTGGCACCCGTTCTCGAGGCGGCGGCGCGGGACGCGTTGCCGGCCATGACCATTGACGCGACCGCCGAGCCTCATGTCGGCGTGGTGCTGGCGTCAGGAGGGTATCCCGGGCGTTATGCCACGGGGCAGCCGATCACTGGTCTCAACGACGCGGCGGCGTTGGACGGGGTCTTGGTGTTTCACGCTGGCACCGCCTGCCAGAATGGCGAGATCGTCACCGATGGTGGGCGCGTGCTCACCGTCGTTGGGCGAGGGGCAGATTTTGAGACTGCGATTACCCGCGGTTACACCGCAGAATCGCGGATCCACTTCGAAGACAAGCAGGTTCGCTCGGATATCGGGCACAAAGCGCTGAAGACCGTTCTTGAGCGGGCGTCTAGTCCCCAGGGGACTAGTCGGAGGCAAGGAGACGACAGCTGAGATGAGTGACCTGCAGGTGCAAGTGTTGATGGGGTCGGCGTCGGATGCCGATGTTATGGCCAATACGGTGCGTACGCTACGTGAGTTGGGTGTGTCCTCGACGATGACGGTCGCATCGGCCCACCGATCCCCGGATCGTGTTCGCCGGGTAATGGAGACGGCGCTAGGTCAGGGGGTCAAGGTGTTTGTGGTCGGCGCCGGAGCGGCCGCGCATCTCGCGGGGGTCGTGGCGGCGCACACTCCGCTCCCGGTCATCGGGGTACCGATCGACTCGTCACCGCTCGGCGGGTTCGACGCGTTGTTATCGACGGTGCAGATGCCGCCGGGGGTCCCGGTTGCCACGGTGGCCGTCGGCAAGGCGGGGGCCACAAACGCGGCGGTGCTCGCCGCTCAGATTCTCGCGCTCGGCGATCACGCGATCCGCGAGCGTTTGGACGCGTATCGGCGCGGGCTGGCGGACAAGGTTGAGAAAGCTGCCGAGACCTTGGTGCAATCCTGACTGCCTTTGGTCCGAGGTACAACCGTCGCGTGTCAGGTCACACTTCCATGTGGCTGCGGTGTCAGCATCATGAGGAGCAGCGCCTTCTGCGTGTGAAGTCTGTTTTCTGCCTGGTCAAAGACCGCGGAACGCGGACCATCAATGACTTCCGGGTCGATCTCCTCGCCGCGGTGGGCTGGTAGGCAGTGCATGAAGAACGCGTCGGGCCTCGCCTTGTCCAACACGGCGGGGGTGATGCGATAGTTCTTGAATGCCTCGCGCCGACGGTTCATCTCGGCTTCTTGCCCCATGGACGTCCAAACATCCGTGTAGATGGCGTTGGCACCACGGACCGCTTCGAGGGGGTCATCAAACTCGATGATCTGCGCGCCATAACGCGCGACCCGATTGGCCGATTCGAGGATTGTCCGTGGAAGGGTGTACCCCGTCGGCGATGCCAGCCGAAGTTGCATTCCCAGGGTTGCGGCCGCGTGTGTCAGCGACGTGGCGACGTTGTTGCCATCCCCGATATAGGCGAGGGTGCGGCCCCTGGTCGTACCACACCGTTCTTGGATGGTCAGACAGTCGGCGAGGGCTTGGCAGGGGTGCTCTTCGTTTGTCAGCGCGTTGATGACCCGGAGCGTGCTGGTCGCCTCCAGGAACTCGAGCAGACGAGCTTGTTTGAATGTCCGAATGGCGGCCACCGAGACCCATCGTTCGAGTGTTCGCGCCACGTCCGCCAGTGTTTCCCGTGTGCCTAGCGCGTCAGCTGAGGGCGGGCACGTCACGATTCCGCCTAGCTCGCGCATGGCGATCTCGAAACCGGTGCGGGTACGTAATGACGGTTTGTCAAACAGCAGCGCCAGCGAGTGCCCGGCCAACGCGGTCCGGGTCGGCGCTTTGGCACCAAGACTCCGCTCGCGTTTGAGCCGTGCGGCCAGAGTCAGACACGCCTCTAGTGCCTCGGGCGCTAGATCGAGCACGGATAAATAGGCTCGGCGTGGCGTCGAGCCAGCGGTGCGTGGATGAGACCCGTTGGGCGAGGCATCGATAGTGCGCATGCGTACTCAGGTCCTATAGTCCGCGTTGATGTGGACGTACTCGGCACTGAAGTCACAGGTCCAGACGGTCCCCGTGCCGGGCCCGCCGGTCCCGAGATCGATCTCCAGGGTCACCTCACCGGTGCGCATGTGTTTGGCCGCGGCAGGTTCTCGGTCCGCAAAAATCTGTTCGTCACGAAACAGCTCGACGTTGCCAATCCGAACCTGCGCTCGGCTCAGCTCGAATCGAACCCCGGCGCGGCCAGCGACGGCCACGATCCGACCCCAGTTGGGGTCTTCCCCGTGCACAGCGGTCTTCACCAGCGGCGAGTTGGCAATCGCCCGCGCGGCGCGCTTTGCCTCGTCGGACGTGTGTGCGCCAACCACTCGGATCGAGACCAGCTTGCTTGCCCCCTCGCCCCCCTTCACGATGGCAAGCGCCAATTGGTGGCAGACTGCGTGGAGTGCGTCGACAAATATCGGGTACGACGTGTCGTCAATAGTCGTTTTAGCGCGACCATTGGCAAGCACCAAGACCATGTCGTTTGTCGAGGATTCCCCATCGACCGTAATAGCGTTGAATGTTGTGTCCGCGACCTCACCCAACGCACGTCGAAGACGAGCGGGAGTTATTACGGCATCGGTTGTGAGAAACCCGAGCATGGTGGCCAAGTTGGGTTCGATCATCCCGGCCCCTTTGGCCATGCCTCCGACGTGAAACGTGCCGGCCGATCCCTCTGCTCGCACGGCCGCGTCCTTGGGCCAGGGGTCGGTGGTCATGATGGCTTCGGCCGCGGCGGCCCGCCCCTCCGCGCTCAGCGTCTCGTATGCGATCCGGATGCCCTGACGGATCTTGTGGCTCTCGAGTGGCACGCCGATCACACCGGTCGACGAGACAAGAACCTGCTCGGGTGGACATCCTACATAGCCGGCCGTGTCAGCGGCCATGGCGCGTGCGTCGGCGAGGCCCTGTTCGCCGGTGCAGGCATTGGCACAACCACTGTTGATCACAACCGCCCTGGCGGTGCCACCAGCGCGCTCCAGGTGCTCGCGGGTGACAAGCACCGGGGCAGCGACCGCAAGGTTGGTGGTGAAGATCCCCGCGGCCCGCGCCGGGGAAGACACGACCAACGCGAGATCCAGGCCGGACGTCTTGATGCCACAGGCGACACCCGCCGCTTCGAATCCAGTCGGTGCCGTGATGCCGCCGTCGATCCGTTCTATCATCCGCTTCACTCGTCTCGACCGTCCTAGTCGCCCGGGGCAAAAGCCTCGCTGCCTTCGAGCGGCGCTGAGACCGGCTTGGACGGTGTTGCTCCTCGGTCGAAAATGTCCAAGTGCTCCCTTGTCGCACCGTGCCAGCAGGTTGATCGTCACTCTCGGTTCGACGCGGGGTCTTTCCACGGGCTGCTAGTGAAGCTTCGCCTCAAACCACCGAGCCCATCGGGGGCGCGTCACAAGCAGGTGCATGATTCAACGGCCCGCTACGCGCGGACGGACATTTTCGTAGCGATCGGAAACTCAAATCAACTGCAAATATCTGGGCCCTAGGAGATGTTTAGGTCAACCCGCTGTCCATCCGTCGCGGGCCACCTTGCCTTCCGGTCAGCTCAAAGACCACCGCGTATTGTTCACAGCGGCGAAACCACTCGCACGCCTGACAGTCGGTCATGATCTTCTCGGGCAGCCACGTGTGCGGCACAATGGCGAACCCCAGACCGACAAACGGCCGTGGCACGTGAGTGAACGCGCAGAGACGGGGGATTCCTTGCCGACGTGCGGTGGCCACAAGGGCGGCCAATAGCTGGGTGCCAAAACCGCTGCCACGAGCATCTGCGGCTACGACAAGAGAACGAACCTCGGTCAGCCGAAGGGTCAGCGGGGCGAGCTCTCCACACCCGAGCACCCGTTCGTCACGCGTCGCCACGAGAAACCGAGACACGTGCTGTGTGATCTCGGCGGCCGTCCGTGGCAACAGGAGGCCCCGGCCGACATTCGCGGTGACGAGCTCGCTGATGACCTCCGCGTCTGGACCCTCAGCCTGGCGGATCGCGATCGGAGACTGTTGCGGTGAGGAGGATTGACGGCCATTCCAGGGCTTCAACACCGGGGCGATGGGGAACAGAGACATCATGCGGGTCCACGGTTTCTGGACTGGTCGATCATGTCGTGACCTCGCTCAGGACCGTGTCGAGAATGCCAAGACCCTCGTCCAACTCGGCATCGGAAACGGTCAATGGCGGAAGCAGACGCACCACCTGCCCTGCGGTTCGGTTGACAAGAAGGTGCCGGGCGAGCGCGCTGTCCACCACTTGGGTGGCGGTCGAGTCGGTCATCTCAAGTCCACGCATCAGCCCCGCGCCTCGGATGTCGGTGATGACGGGATGTCGTTCCGCGAGACGTCGAAGACCGTCGGTGAGATGAGAGGACGCCTCCCGGACTCGGTCGAGACCGCCGTGTTCGAGGGCGTCGAGGAACACCAGCGCGGCACGACACGCTAGGAGGTTGCCGCCATAGGTTGTGCCGTGATCGCCTGGCGAGACGGCGTCGGCCACATCCTGACTCATGAGCACGGCACCCACCGGCATCCCCGCCCCCAAGGCTTTTCCAAGCGCCATAAGGTCAGGACGCAGACCCAGGGTGCTCGAGTAGAACGGTGTCCCCGTTCGACCGAGTCCGCACTGAATTTCGTCGACGATGAGCAATGTCCCGGTTCGTTCGCACGCGGCGTTGACCGCCGCGGCGAATTCGGTAGAGAGGGGCCAGACACCGCCTTCGCCCTGAATCGGTTCCAGAACAATCGCCGCGACATCCGAGCCCACCGCCGTCTCCAGCCCGGCGGGATCGGTCGGCGAGACAAAGCTCACCCCCGGCACGAGCGGCTCAAACGGCCGTCGATAACCGGGCTCCCAGGTCGCCGAGAGCGCACCCAACGTACGTCCGTGAAATGAGCGTTCGAGCGCGACGAACCGAGTACGCGCGGTTTCGCCTCTGGTGTGCCAGTATCGACGAGCGAACTTCAGGCACCCTTCGATCGCCTCGGTGCCGCTGTTGCAGAAGAACGTGCGTGGAAGACCCGACAAGTCGGTTAGTCTTCGTCCCACTTGTCCCTGGAGCGGGTGAAAATACAAATTGGATGTATGCGCGAGTGTGCTCGCCTGGTCGGCTAGCGCGGACGCGAGTCCAGGGTGCGCATGTCCGAGAGAGGCTACGCCGAGACCAGAGACGAAATCGAGATACCCTTGTCCGTCGATGTCATAGACATAGGCGCCCTCACCACGCACGAGCACGAGTGGAACACGCTTGTAGACCTGTAACAAATACTCGGTCTCGATCGCGTGAACGTCTGCGTCGTGGCTGGCCATGCCGTTATCCTCGTTGAACGGAGACTTTGATGTGGGTTCCCGCGCTGGACTCGAAGTCGTCCGTCTGGGTGCCGTCGACGATATCGATTCTCTGTACGCCCCTGAGCCCGGCGTTACGACAAGCGACGAGCTTAGCGACCATCCCGGCCGTGGCACTCCCGTCGTCGATGAGCTGGGCGAGAGAAGGCTCGTCAATCGACGGGATCGTCTGCCCGTCCTTGTCAAGAACCCCCGGTGTGCCACCGGCGATGAGCAAACGCGTCGCCTGGAGACACGAGGCCAGATGTCCAGCCAACGTATCGGCGTTGATATTGAGGAGCTGCCCGGTGTCGTCGGCCCCGATGCTGGCGACGATCGGCACGAACCCGGTATTGGTCAGGTGCACCAGAAGCGTTGGAGGCCCGGTGTCGATCGGTTGGCCTACGAAGCCGAGATCAACCACCGTGCCATCCGTTGCCTCATAGGGGGGATTACGGGTCGCCGTTGTCACATCAGTATCGGTGGCGGTGAGACCCACCGCGTGGACACCCTCGCATCGTGCACTGGCCACGAGCTGCGTGTTGACACGTCCGGCCAGCATCCCCACTACCACTTCCAACGTCGCCGCGTCGGTGACCCGGAGTCCGTCGACCGCGTGTGTGGATATTCCACGCGCCGCCAGGTCCGTGTCGACGTCGCGTCCCCCACCGTGCACGACGACCAACGCGCTGCTGGCGGCAAGACGTCCCATGGCGCGCGACACCTGGCGACGCGTGCGTTCCTCGGTCAGTAGCTCGCCCCCGAGCTTCAGCACGGCGACCGGGGTCTTTGTCATAACAGCCCGGTGACCTCGTCGAGTCCAAACGCGAGGTTGAGGTTTTGTAGCGCTTGCCCGGCCGCACCCTTCACCAGGTTATCCAAACAGGCGATCATCACCAGTCGGCGGGATGTGGGGTCGTGCTTCCACCCGATGTCACACAGATTGGTGTGGGTGACGTGCTTGATTTCGGGGAGCGCCTCTCCCGTGAGCCGCACAAACGGCGCGTCCGCATAGGCTCGTTCCAGTGTCTCAGCGATGTCTGTGGCCCCCACCCCCGTTCGTGTTCGAACATAGATGGTTTCGAGAATGCCCCGGTCGAGGGGAACCAGATGAGGAGTAAAGGTGACGGGGCGGTTCAACTCCTGCTCGATCTCCGCCCCATGTCGATGAGCCAGCACGCCGTAGGCGGCGACACTCCCATGACACTCTGAAAAATGGGTGCGTTCGGTCGGTCGTTTACCGGCTCCAGAGATGCCGGATTTGGCGTCGACGACCACGTCACCCTCGAGGAGGTTAGCGTCACACAGCGGACGCAACGCCAATACCGCGGCGGTCGGATAACACCCTGGACAGGCGACCAGTCGTGCCGCCGGCAGATCGGCCCGGTAGTGCTCGGGGAGCCCGTATACCACCGCTTCATCGAGGTCTGGGGTGGCGGGGTACCACCGGTGTCGTTGGGCAACGTTACGCAGACGGAAGGTGCCCGACAGGTCGAACACCCGAACACCACGTGCCATGAGGTCCGGCCCCACGGTGGCCGCCACCGCGTCGGGGAGCGTCAAGAAGACCGCTTGCGTCGTAGCCGCGAGCTGGTCGACCGACAGTGGCGTAATCTTGCCGTCCCAAATTCTGGTCAACGCCGGTAGGGTGCGCACCTGCTCCGACGCGCCCGAGCCCATGGCCGCGGTCACTTCGAGCGCAGGATGCCGGACCGCGAGACGAAGGAGCTCTTGCCCGGCATATCCAGTGGCTCCGGCGATTCCGACAGTGATACTCATGACATTGTATAATTATTCTAAACAAAGTTTATTTATACATCGTGCTGGATACGGCGTCAACTGATCCCACCGCATCACACACACAGAGGACGAGCACCTAAACGTCGCTTGACACTCTAAACTTAGACGTATAAAAATTCATAAATGTGAATAAATATGAAAACCTATCGGCAGTCGGCTCTACTCGATCTGGTTTTACGACGGGCGGTTCGTAGTCAAGAAGAGCTACGAACACAGTTAGCGAGTCTTGGTATTCAGGCGACCCAGGCCACCATCTCGCGTGACGTCAAGGAGCTCGGACTCGTCAAACGCGCCGCCGATGGCGCTTATCAGACGGCGCAGGGTCCTGCCCAGGGGGCGCTGGTCCCTGATGACCGGGTACGGCGAGTGGTAACAGACTATCTGCGACGTGCCGACCGGGTGCAACAGCTCGTCGTGTTGAAGACCGACCCCGGTCAGGCCCAACCGTTGGCGTTTGCACTCGACCATACCGCGTGGCCGGAGATCGTCGGCACGGTCGCGGGCGACGATACGGTGCTGGTGGTTTCGCGTGATGAGCGGAGTGCCAAGATGCTTGTGCGTCGTGTCGAGGGTTGGGCGAAAGGCTCACGTGGATGAGGACGGAGGGGGGTTGAAATGGAACGAGTTGTGCTTGCCTATTCGGGCGGCCTCGACACGTCGATTGCCATTCCGTGGTTGACCGAGAGACATAACGCGGAAGTCGTAGCGGTGACCTTGGATCTGGGACAAGGGAAAGAGCTCGACGATGTCCGTGAACGGGCCATGGCGGTGGGGGCGGTGCGCTGTCATGTGTTGGATGTCCGGGGCGAGTTCGCCCAGCGCTATGTCTTGCCGGCGTTGCAGGCGGGGGCGCTCTATGAAGGTCAGTACCCGCTGTCCACCGCCTTGGGGCGACCGTTGATCGCAAAGTGTCTTGTGGAGATCGCGGAGATGGAGTCGGCCGAGGCGATCGCCCACGGGTGCACTGGAAAGGGGAACGATCAGGTTCGGATAGACGTGTCGGCGAGAGCCCTCAACCGATCGATCCCGGTGATCGGGCCGGCCCGTGAATGGGGCATGTCACGGCCGGCCGAAATTGAGTACGCGCGCGAACATGGGATCCCGGTTCCGGCGACAGTCGATAGTCCGTACAGCACGGATCTCAATCTCTGGGGCAAGTCGATCGAGTGTGGTGTCCTCGAGGATCCGTGGACGGAACCACCGGAAGAGGTCTACACGCTGACAAAGGATCCCGGTGGGGCCCCCGACGTCCCGGCCTATGTGACCATCGATTTTGCGCAGGGTGTGCCGACCGCGGTGAACGGGGTGATGATGCCACTGCTCGAGCTGATCGCGAGTCTGGAGACCATCGCCGGTGCTCACGGGGTCGGTCGGATCGACATGATGGAGAATCGTTTGGTCGGGATCAAGTCCAGAGAGATTTATGAGGCACCTGCCGCCGTGGTGCTCCATGCGGCGCATCGGGAGATCGAGAGGCTTGTGATACCGCGAGACCTCGACCGGATCAAGACGGGGCTGTCATCGGTCTATGCGGACCTTGTGTATAACGGTCTGTGGTTTACGCCGACCCGACGGGCGGTCGATGCTCTGGTGGCGGACATCCAGCCCCGTGTGACCGGGGCGGTCCGACTCAGACTCTTCAAGGGGGATTGTCGGGTTGTGGGGCGGAAGTCGCCATATGCGCTCTATGAAGAGGCGCTCTCGACCTACGGTAAAGGGGACCAGTTTGACCATGGAGCGGCTGAGGGCTTTATCAAAATCTGGGGTCTTCCGGTCGAGCTCGCGGCCAAGGTCGGGCCGAGCGTATCTGATCAAGGCTAATGTCCTGCATCCGTGATTCGCGTAATAATTCCACGGCGGTCTTCTGTAACGGCGGCGCCGAGCATCGAATACGACGGGTCGAAGATCGTCTGAATGCTCCCTCGTCGCGCCTGGCAAGATCGGGCGCCGCGCTACGGACTTGTTCCACGAATTTCTGTTCCAGGACACTGGTGCCAAGCGAGGGTGGGCGGGACGACGATGACGCACTTGTGGTCGGGCCGATTTGACACAGCGCCGGACGCGGAGGTCTTTCAGTTCCAGGCATCGTTCAGGTTCGATCGTCGGCTGTTCGATGACGACGTCACGGGAAGTCTGGCCTGGGCCGAGGCGCTGGCCGAGGCTGGAGTGTTGTCGACGACCGACGCGGCAGCGATTCGCACGGCGCTCCTCGAGATTCGAGACCGAGGCCGTGATGATCCGGATTTCGTGGATGGCGCCGACGAGGACGTCCATGCGTTTGTCGAGCGTCAGCTGATCGAACGGGTGGGGGACGCCGGAAAACGTCTCCACACGGGACGATCCAGAAACGAGCAGGTGTCGCTTGACCTTCGGCTCTATCTCCGGCGTCGAATACGGGTGCTCCAACGGGAGCTTGTCGCCCTGGTGGACGCGCTGGTAGGACAAGCCGAGGGGGCTGACGCACGGCTGATGCCGTCCTATACCCACCTGCGACGGGCCCAACCGATCCTGGTGGCCCACTACTTTCTTGCCCATGCGGTGGCGGTTCGCCGCGACCATCGTCGTCTTGAACAGGCGCGCGATGAAACCGACGCGTTGCCGCTGGGGTCTGGGGCAATCGCGGGCACGAGCTATGAAATCGACACCACCGCGCTGGCCCAGCGACTCGGTTTTTCTCGTGTCGTGCTCAATAGCCTTGATGCGACCGCAGACCGAGATTTTGTCTCTGGTTTCTTGCACGCCAGTGCGGGGGTGATGGTTCATCTAAGTCGGATCGCAGAAGACCTCATTCTTTTTACGAGCGAGGAGTTCGGGTTCTTTGGTCTGGCCGACGCGGTCACGACCGGAAGCAGTCTCATGCCCCAGAAGAAGAATCCGGATCCCTTGGAACTCGTGCGAGGGAAGACGGGTCGCGTGATCGGTCATCTCACGGGGTGGTTGACCACGATGAAAGGGTTGGCCAGTGGGTACAACAAGGATCTACAGGAAGACAAAGAGGCCGTCTTCGACGCCGAAGAGACCCTTCGAGGATCCATTCGAGCGACAACGGCCGTGATCAGGTCATTGACCCTCGACGCCGATCGCACGGAGTCCGCGGCCTCGGGCTTGGCCCTGGCCACCGATGTCGCCGATCTCCTCGTTGCGCGGGGTGTACCGTTTCGCGAGGCACACGAGATCGTGGGGCGGATGGTGCGTGATCTGCTGGCGACTCGGCGTGACTTCACCTCTCTGTCACGGGAAGACTGGCAGCGCTATCACCCCCAGCTAGATGCCGACACTGCGACGAGAATCACGGCGCACGGCTCCGTGACCGCCCGGCGTACCCCGCAGTCGACCGCACCGGATGCGGTAGCGAGCGCGCTGCGAGACGTGGGTGAGTGGGTACAGCGTCAAGCGGCGATCGAACGCGGATCCTGACTTCCCAGCACTCGACCGTTTACGGCCCGGCGTTGGAGTAGTAGAATAGTTGTACTGCGCATCGCAGCTGCAAGCCATCTTGACTCTCGACATATCGGAGCGACGGAGTCATGTTTGTTGATCAAGACGGCTGGCCCGCGTGTCACGGGGCTATTTGATATGCGATCTAGCGAGGCGTAGCCTACGGCATCTGGGCGGTCTCGTCCTGCTGCGCGCAACGCGAACCTTTCCTGAAGCGACGGAACTTGGTGTTCACTGTCGTCGTCAAGGGCTACTGCGTGGCTCGGGGTTTCTGGGCACAGGCGTTTTGGTTTGAGTGTGACCAGTATCCATTGGTCCGGGGGCTATGAGTCCTGATTCCAATCTGTCCGGCATTCGTTGGCCGTCGAGCCACCTGACTGACAGGACCGGGGGCCAGGGCCCACAGACCTTCACCACGAGCTCTACCACCTATCGAGGTCTAAGCAGCTCGTGGTAGGTCGCCACGACCTTGACCGGCACGCGACGAGGATCATCCGAGCCGTCCCATGCAAACCTGCCATTTCGACGTAACCCATACCTGAGAGGAATTCATGGAGCAGCGCCAGGTCCGCCTGGGTGACGTGCTAGACGACTACTGTCCACGCGAGCGTCGCCTGACCAACCACGCCGTCGTGGCGCTTGTCGGCAGCGAGATCAAGCTGACCCGTTGTACGGCGTGCGACACCGAGCATCCCTACAAGGAGGCCAGGGTGCCCCCACGACGACAAACCCGACTCGTGGCCGCATTGTCGAGAGCCGGGACGGAAGATGGCTCGGCCGCGTCGCCGGCTCTGCAGGCCTTGGTCAAGCGGGAATCTGAGGGAGCGGTTCCCGCGGAAGTCGATGATGTATCCCCCCCGGTCCTGGACGCGGTGCCCGCGCCGTCGTCGCGGGTCGATTCAGTTCGCCGTCCGCTGATACGCGCTACACTCTCGCGACCGGAAGGAACTCCACCTCCGGCGAGACCGGCGCCCGTGTTTACGATCCGAGAGAACACGGGTCGGGACGGCGGGTTCGACCGCGGTGGGAAAACGTCCCGGAAGCGTCGCAATGGGCGACCCGTGGCTGAGCCGAACGGCAACAAGGCGGAGGGCCATTCCAGTCAGTCGGCGCGGCCCTCTGGCCAGGGAAAAAACGGCTCGCGGTCGACCCGCGCTCGTCACAATGGTGGTCGTCCGGACCGAGCGAACAAGAACTCCTCGAGAAATCGCGGGAAGAGCCGATCTCGATAACCGGCTGTCAGCCTCTGACCACGCAGCATGTCTCGTCTTGGCCACCGACACACCCCGCCCTGTGCCCGGCAACGCCAGTTTTTGATTGCAGTCGGCCTCGTCGTCCAGGTGTTCTTGGCCGTGGCGTGCGCTACGACGCTGACCACTCCGCCGAACGACGCCGCAATCACGGCACGCGTGAAGATGGCGCTACTTAACGACCTGGAAATGAGTGGGTCCACGATCGAGGTTGACCCGTCGCCGGTGTGGTCACGCTCACGGGGCGCACGCCGTCGGCAACGACCGCAGAGCGGGCCGACCGCGTGGCTCGGTCGATAGGGGGGGGGACCGACGTTGTCGTTCGGCTTCAGGTCGAACCATCCACGCCCTAAGAGCCTGTGGCAAAAGCCCCGCCGTATTCGAAGGTCGCTGTCCCGCGCCTGGCTGGCTAGGCTGTTCGCGATGTCTCTCGGACGATCCAACACGTTGCGTCGGGTTCGTGGGGGCATCCTCCGGTTGGCCAGAAGCCGACCGGCTGCCCTCGTGGCGGGACTCCTGTGCGTGATACCCGTGGTGGTCGTCTCTCGGGCCGATTATGTTTGGGAGAGCTGGATCACCGCTGGGCTCAGTCTCGTGGGGTTGGGCACCGGGGCGGCGCTCATCGTGACCGCGTTTGCCGGTCGTCGCCCAGACTGGGTCGAGCCCGACTAGTGTTCTGTATCGTCCAGGCAGATCAGCGCCGATCGATCGGAGGCTCGACCGGGGCGGGCTCGAGGTTGTATTCCACGATCTTGCGATACAACGTGCCTCGGCTGATCTCCAGAACCTCTGCGGCCTGCTTTTTGTTCCAGTCCACTTCTTCCAACACGTGCTGAACATGAATCCGCTCCGCTTCTCGGAGTGAGGTCAGCGGCCCGCGTGTTGTCTCGAGCGGTGCTTCGGTCGGATGGAGGAAGTGAACGTGGTCGGCGTGAATCATCTGCTCGGGAGCGGATACCGCGGCACGAGAGACGGTGCTTTCAAGCTCCCGGATGTTCCCCGGCCAGTGATAGCCACTCAACAAGTCCAGCGCTTCCGGCTCTAGACTCTTGCTCTCCGGCGCAAGCCCGTTGGCTTGGCAATAGCGGGCGAGGAGACGACGGGCCAACAACGGAATGTCACCCGCCCGTTCCCGGAGCGAGGGGAGACGGATGGAGAACGCGTTGACCCGATAGTACAAATCTTCCCGAAACCGGCCATCCCGCACAAACTGATCGAGAGGGCGGTTGGTGGCCGATATCAAACGGAAATTCACCTCGATGCTCTGATGTCCACCAAGTCGTTCAACACGCCGGTCCTCCAGCACCCGGAGCAGCTTGGCCTGCGCGACCAAGGACAGATCGCCAATCTCGTCGAGAAACAACGTTCCATCCTCGGCGAGCTCGATCCGGCCCGGTTTCTTGTCATGGGCACCGGTGAATGCTCCCTTCTCATACCCAAACAACTCGGATTCGAACAGCGTGTCCGGGAGGGCCGCGCAGTTCACCGCCTGGAATCGGCCAGACCGACGACGACTCAGCTCGTGAATCATGCGCGCGACGACTTCTTTCCCGGACCCCGTGGGGCCGAGCATTAGCACCGAGATATCCGACTTGGCGGCGGTGCGGATCCATTCGAAGATGATCAGCATCTTCTCGTCGTTGCCGATCATCTCCCGGAAGCGTTGGACGGCTGGAGAACGTTCCTCGTGGTTGACGCTGTCCTGCTGGGCGAGAAAACCCTCCACCAGGCGACCCACTTCGGGGTTGCCCGGGCGCGCCGCGCCATACCGCGTTTCGGCACCGGGTGCTCGGCGAGCGACGCCGAACGCGACCAGTTCGCGTAAACAGTTCTCCACGTCCTGCTGTAAATGGCCAAAGCGTTGCATGCACGCTTCTACCGTAAATGCCTCATGGAAATGGGAGTGGAGAAACCGAAGGAGACCCGCGCGTAACGGCGACTGCACAAGCCATTTGAAGTGGGCGGGGAGGTCGGCCTCCTCGTGATGACGTCTGCTTGGGGGGGGGCTGGTGTTCAA
>JAYZGM010000026.1:0-9609 GCA_036336225.1 Acidobacteriota bacterium
GCTCCAGGCTCGGTCGAGCTCGTCGGGATCCTGCGCACGGGTGAGAGCGACCGGATACACCGTATCGATGAGGCGAATTCGCGCGCGACCGTCTTTCGCCGCGGCGACCGATCACCGCTTGCCATCGCACTCCGAGCAACTCAGATACAGGTCTGTGGCGCCGGTCGACATGCAGTTCAGGTTGATGGAGTGGGGTAGGAGTCTAGTTCGGATTTGGAACTGATACAACGGCACGGCGTTGGCGAAGTTCCAGTCGGCGACCCGTTCATCACTTTCTGTGCCGAACAGATATCAACCTGGCATGCGGTCACACGGGCACGTGGCCGACCATCCCCAAAAACCGATAACCAGCGCCACCCCGAGACTGGCCGATAGGAAGAACGCGGGGCGTCGTGCGAGTGATCCGCCAGTGACGTCTGCCATCGGCTATGTCCTCACGTGCGCAACCAATTCCGGTCCCAGACCCGACGCAGTCGGGTGCGGGCCACGCACGACCGTGTCAGTTTCGTGACTACGAATCAAGCCCCGGTCGGCTCAGCGTAGTGGCCGTCGCGGTGCGGGACCATCGGTCGGCTGGGGTCAGTATCACGGGGGCGAGTGGCGCGGCGTCGAACGACCGCTGGACCTGGTCGCGTGGCGGGACGCCATACGGGGTGCTCCGCTGTTTCGGTACACGACCCGCGGCGGCGATCAGCCTCTCCATCTGGTCCGGTGGCAGCTCTTGACCAAAGGCGGCACCGGCGGCCCGCGTAATACTCTCGTTCATCAACGTGCCACCGAGATCATTCACCCCGGCGTTGAGACAGGCTGCGACTCCACACGGTCCCATTTTTACCCAGGACGCTTGAATATTGGGCACCACCGGGTGCAACGCGAGTCGCGCGACCGCGTGCATGAGCAATGTTTCCCTGAAGGTGGGGCCACGACGGGCCTTGCCCTTGAGATAGATTGGTGCCTCCATGTGTACAAACGGCAGGGGCACAAACTCGGTAAAGCCACCGGTCCGTTCCTGAAGTGACCGGATATGGGTCAGGTGTCGCGCCCAGTTCAGCGGCCCGTCGATATGACCGTACATGATGGTGGCTGTTGTGCGGAAGCCGACCCGATGAGCGGTTTCCATCACGTGCAGCCACTGGCTGGTCGTCAGTTTGTCCGGACAGAGCTCTCGTCTGACCTCGTCATCAAGCACCTCCGCTGCAGTCCCCGGCAGTGTGCCCAACCCCGCGTCGCGGAGCCGGCGGAGGAACTGCTCGAGTGAGGTCTGCAAGGTGTCCGCGCCCTGCCACACCTCCAAGGGGGAGAACGCATGGACGTGCATGTCGGGGACGGCGGTCTTGACCGCTCGACAGATGTCCAGATAGGTCTGACCGGTGTACTCGGGATGAATCCCTCCCTGCATACAGACTTCGGTGGCGCCACGTTGCCAGGCCTCGACACTCCGACGAGAGATTTCCTCCAGGTTCAGGTCATAGGGGGCACCGCGCAGATTCTCGCTCAGCTTGCCCTTGGAAAAGGCACAGAACTGACACTTGAAGTAGCACACGTTGGTGTAGTTGATATTTCGGTTGACGACGTAGGTCACATCATCGCCATTGACCATTCGGCGAATGTTGTCGGCCGCTCGTACGACCGTCGCGAGGTCGTCGCCTCGTGCGCGGAACAGATCGGCGAGCTCATGCTCCTCGAGCCCATCACCGTGGCCCGCCTTTTCACACAGCGTCTGGATCCTCGAGCCTCTTCGGGCGCGGGGGAGTGGAGTGGTGCTGGTGTGCGTGTCCGCAAGCCGGTTCAGCAGCGTGATGGGGAGCGTCGCATCAGGGTCCCCTGGTGACCAGGCGTCTGTGCGGGCAAGTCCTTCAGCGTCGCTCGCTTGGATGATCGCCGGACGAAGAGGCTCGGCGATCCACCGTTCGAGGTCTCCGATATAGGTGGGATACACCGTGAGTCGCTCGGTAAGCGCCTTGCCCGCGTGGTCGGTCTCCTGGGCGAGCCGGTCAAGGTGTGGCCAAGGGGCTTCGGGATTCACATGGTCTGGCGTGACAGGGGAAACGCCCCCCCAGTCGTTGATGCCTGCGTGGATGAGGCGGCCGAAGGTGCCTGGGCTCAGGTTCGGTGGGGCCTGGAGGGCCATCTCTGGACCGAAAATGAGTCGTGCACACGCGATGGTCCAGAGCAGGTCGTCAAGCTCCGGGTCGGGAGCGTCGGCCATCAGAGTCCCCGGTTTGGCCCGGAAATTCTGAATGATGACCTCCTGAATGTGACCATACGTGTCGTGCAGGTCGCGGAGCGCGAGCAGTGACGCGAGTCGCTCCTCGCGAGTCTCCCCAATGCCGATGAGGATCCCGGAGGTGTACGGAATCTTGAGCTCGCCGGCCATCCTGATGGTCTCGAGACGCGCCTCCGGATCTTTGTCGGGCGATCCGTGATGCGCCTCGCCCGGTGCCAGCAAGCGACTCGACACACTCTCCAGCATCAGTCCCTGCGAAGGACACACCTCCCGAAGCCCCACCAGTTCTTCTCGGGTCACGACCCCGGGATTGGCGTGCGGCAGGAGTCCGGTGGCGTCAAGCACCGTTCTTGCAGCTTCACGAAGGTAGGAGATGGTTGTGGAATGACCCAAACGCTCCAGTTCCTCGCGAGCTTGTGGGTATCGTAGCTCTGGTTTGTCACCGAGCGTGAACAGTGCTTCCCGGCAGCCAGTCTCGGCACCCCGCTGGGCGATCTCGAGGACCTCGTCGAGCGTCAAGTATGACCCCGCTCCAGGCTGGGGCGGCTGCGCGAAGGTGCAGTAGTGACACACATCCCGGCAGAGCTTGGTCAGCGGGATGAAGACCTTTCTCGAGTAAGTGACAACCTGGCCAAACCGGTCATCCCGTAGCCTCGCGGCCCGGGTCATCAGGGGGGAGATGTCCGTGCAGTGTCCGAGCTCCAGCGCGACGTCCCGCGGAAGGGGGATGTGTGCCGGGCCGTTGGCGTATGAGACGGATGGGCTCACGGTCGGTTTATCGGGTCGGGACATGGTGCATTGCGGTCGTGCCCATGACGACATTCTACGTCCGGGCCGCAACCGACTCCAACGTTGTTCGCGCCGGCGGTCTCCAAATTTCGGAGATCGCCACAGATACGATTCAGGTCACTGCCCTGATGATGTTACCCTCCCCGATCGGCGTCGGGGTCACGCAAAACTTGTCGATCATGGGCCTGCAACCCGCTTGTACACCACATACAGGGTTGTCGTAAGCCCCGTCCACCGTCTGGTCCCACGCGGTTGTTTGGGGGCGCTTAGCGGAATACCACTTGACGCCGGTCAGCCGTGGGAGGCATTCTCGAAACGCAATTTCACTTCGGCACAAAAGATTAGGGTGGCGGCAGAAGCGGGAGCGCGGTGCTGGACCGGGCGTCGGATCCAGGAGCTGGAGTCTGGTCGACAACGCACCGAGGATGCGCCTGCTCGGCGAGCGATCCTCGGAGCAGGCGCAGACGGACGGGAGGACCCATGAATCGATTGTCGTTGCTGGTCTTCGTGTTGCTGATGCCGTCGGTGGGAACCGCGCAATCGGCGCGCGGGGCGGAGATACCTCGTACGCCCTGGGGCACACCGGATCTTCAGGGCATCTGGGACAATCGCACCATTACGCCACTGGAGCGGCCCCGTGAATTCGAGGGAAGGGCAAGCCTGACTGTGGCAGAGGCCGCTACCTATGAGGTGCAGACCGCCGGTCGTCGTGTCAACGATCGGTACTACTGGGACCGGGGCACCAGGACCGTGTCCGATCGTCGTACCGCCCTCATCGTTGACCCGGCGGATGGGCGAGTGCCATCGCTCACGCCGACGGGCCGTCGCCGGGTTGAGGCGGGGCAACGACAGGGCGTGGATCGCGCCGAGGACCGCAACCCATCCGAACGTTGCATTACGCGCACCGTGCCTCGGTTGCCAGGGCTCTACAACAACAACTATCAGATCTTCCAGACCCCAGCGTATGTCGTCATTCAGATGGAGATGATTCATGACGCACGTATCGTGCCACTAGACGGGCGCGCGCACGTTTCCGCTTTTATCCGGCAGTGGAACGGAGACTCGCGGGGCCGGTGGGATGGGGACACACTGGTGATCGAGACGACGAACTTCACCAGCAAGACCAACTTCAGGGGTGCCGCCGAGCACTTGCGTCTCGTCGAGCGGTTGACACGGGTCGACGCGGATACCATCGAGTACGAATTCACCGTCAGCGATGAATCGACCTGGACCCGCCCGTGGACCGCCCGGATTCCGCTCAACAGAAACGAGGGGCCAATGTACGAGTATGCCTGCCACGAGGGGAACGATGGCCTGGCCGGTATCCTCGAGGTGAATCGCAGGTTGGAGCAGATGGACGAGGCCCGTTAACCCTAGGCTCGGGGTCTTACTCACGGTCGCGGGTCGTTCTGGGGCTTTCTTCTTGCCGAGTCGGCCACGCGCCGCTTTTCTGCCTCGAGCTCCGAGAGCGGTACCCCGTCCGTGATCCACGCCGGCGGGCGGGCACCCTTGAGGTAGTGGCCGAACCACTCGAGGATTCGCCGGTGGTAGTCGATCTGATTGGCCTTGGCGCGAAACCCATGGCCCTCCTCCTCATACACGAGTAGCACCATCTGCTTTCCGGCCCGTCGGGCGAAGTTGTAGAACTCGGTGCCTTGGTCCCAGTCAACCACCCCGTCGTCATCGCCAAACGCCATCAGGAGCGGTGTCTCCATCTCGTGCACGCGGTGGATGGGTGAGGCACGCCGATGGGCGTCTGGGTCCTCCCAGAAGGGGACCTCCATGCGGGCCTGTCCGGTTTCCCAGTGACTCAGTTCTGCGACACCCGGGGTCCAGTGTATCTGGCCCATAAAACTGACGAAATCGGTGAGCGGGGCGCCGGCGACCGAGGCGGCGAACAGATCGGTGCGGGTGGAGAGGAAGGTCGCCTGGTAGCCACCCCAGGAGTGTCCGATCAACCCGACCCGTTCGCGGTCGACGACCCCTCGGTCGACGACATGTTCAACGGCGGGCCGTACCGCCTCTAGTGCGCTTAGTCCCGGTGCCCGGGCGCGATACACGATATCGGGCAGCAGCACGAAGTAGCCGTGCTGGGTCCAGGCCGTGAAGTTGTAGTAGTCGCGCTCGTCTGGTGCCTCGTAGCGGTGGATTTGGGGCGCTTGAATCTCGTACGTATAGACGATCATCGGATAGCGAATGGCAGGATCGTAGACTGCGGGATAGAGCAACGCCGCTTGGAGCGGGACACCCGTCTCGCTCTCGAAGTCGAGAAGTTCTGACCGGGTCCACGCATAGTCGTCTTGAAACGGATTGGTGGCGGTGACCTGACGGGTAGATGATAGGTCCGGACCGGCTACAAAGAAGTCGGCGGAGTCGTCGCGGGCCTCGGTCCGGAACACGAAGACGTCGGTGTCGCGCGCCTTGGTAAGGGCCCCGTGCCATTTGTCTTCAAGGAGGAGTGACTCCGCGTGTGTGTCGCCCGGTTCACGGCGCGCGAAACCCCGCTGCTCCGTCTGTTCGTTTCGTAACGAGAAATAGAGGGGCTGTTTCGGGTCGAATGTGTCCGCGTCTGGATGGAGGTCGATCACCCGGTGTACCACCTGGTCACCGACACCATCCGTGAGACGTGTGCCCCCGGAGCCGTCCGGCGTGACCCGCCAGACATCAAAACGACTATAGAGGAGGACGGACGCGTCGTCCTCGAACCAGCCGCCGACGCCGTAGGGAGGTGTCCGGTCGGTTGGCGTGTCGTACTCCTGATTACGGAAGATGGCGCCGAGGCCGGACGTGAGATCGTGGCGTTCACGCGACACGAGGTCTACTGACCAGAAGTGGTCGCCGTCGAACGTCAGCAGGTAGCGGCCACCCGCGCTCTCCCAAACATAGCGTTCCCGCTCCAACACCTTTGAGCGTACGCCGGTGTCGGTCTCGACCAACCACACGTCGTGATACGGACGTCCGAACATCGCTCCCCACGGGTAGGGGGATTCGGTTCTCTCCACCCCGTGCTTCCACCCGCCAAGGAGCTCGGTGTCGTCGCTCAGCTCTGTACCGATCCGGATCACCGTGTCGTCGTTGAGATGCCATACGGCGAGGAGCGTGCGCCGGGCATCGCGATCTTCGGCCGCCTGCTGCTCCGGGACCAGACGCACATCCGTGCTATGCCAGATCTGAAGCGCCGGCAGGGTGGTGTCGTCTTCGTCTGCCGCTTCGTCTTGCTCGATGTCTGGGTCGTCGTTGTCAGAGTCGGCGGGGGGGTCGTCCATGTCGGCGTCATAGGTTTCCTTGGTTGGGCGGATACCGAACGCGACGAGCCGTCCGTCGTCTGACCACCGCGGCACGCGGTGGCGCACGATCGCTTCGTCCCTCTCCAAGGCCTCCACGAGAGGGAGTTGTCGTGACTGCGCCGTGGTGGCGTCTAGTCCTTGCCACGTCACAAGCGCCTGGGCGTCGTCGTCGGCGCCCGCCGGGTCGAGTGAACGAAGAAACGCGAGGTCCGCTGCCATTTCTCGCCAGGCGAGTCCTCGATAGGTGGACCTGGAAGTCTCGAGCGTGCGCAGACGACCCTCCGTGGGGTCAAAGACCTGCACGCCGTTGCCGGTGTCGTTGCGAGTCCGCAGCGTGAAGGCAAGTTGCGAACCAACCTCGCTCCAGGCGTACTCGGTGACATTGCCAAACGTGGTCGTCGTGCCAGCTGATAGATCCAGCAACAGCAGGTCGGCACCCGTCGTCTCCGGTTCTTCGGCCGGGGGGAATCCAAGTAACGCCAGAAACTGCCCGCTCTTGTCAAAGGCGAATTGGGTAATCGCGTCGTGTTCCTGCCTGTCGCCGGTCGTTAGCGCAAGCAGACCCGCGCCGGTTCGCGCCTCTTCGTCACCGGTTTCCCGATCGTTCTCAGGGACTCCACGAATCCAGGCGATCCACTCTCCGTTTGCAGAAAACTCGGGGGATTGGCCCCAGGAGGCAACGTGTTCAATGTCACCGTCGAGTGCCCGTACACGCAGCTCGTGCTCGCGGTCGACCCGTTGTATCTGATAGGCCAGCCACCGCCCGTCAGAGGAAATCTCGGGGGGACCGTCGAGCATCTCCCACCGGCCGTAGGTGTCGGGAGGCACGGTTGGCTTCGCCGATTCGACCGGTTGTGGGGTCGCCGTGACCGGCAGGAGCCAGAAGATGAGGAACCAACCCAGGGAACGGTGGGTCGGCCGCGGCCGGTAGGTGGTGTCACACATGACAGGTCTCCTCACTGTACGGTCGCGGTCCCGTTCGGAGGGGCGTCCGGGTCCGGTACTTGTGCGGTCGCCGGCCGTGTCCAGAACCCCGATGTGCCTGGTCGCGTGGTGAGGGCGCCGTGATAGAGCACGCTATTGAACAGCACCCGAAACGTGCCGAATGACTGGCCGCGCCACTGTGGTCGGAATCCGAGGAGAACGACGTGCCCCTCGCCATGTTCCACGTCGAGTCCAGCCGCGTACCCGTGGAGATGGTCTTCGCCGAGAAGATAGCCGGAGAGCAGCGGGGAACCGGTGGTTTGATAGTTGGCCAGCGCGTGCCCCCTGAAACCCGGCTTGGTATCGAACACCGGACTTCGGGCAAAAAAGACAGTGGACCGTTCCGGCATACCGGTCATGACCGGGTGGGTTGGGTCCACGGTGACCTCGAGAATGGAGCCACTCGCGTAGAACACATCGCGGTTGAGCCCACGAACGACGTCGACGACCGGGAGATGCAACTCGTCGATTGCAAACAGACTTGCGCGGTTCAAACACACCAGGGTGCCGCCTTGGCGTACGAACGCGTCGAGCGTGCGTACCCCGGTCGCCCCCAGTCCCCCCACGTAACGCGGCGGAACCTCACCGTCGGGGAATCCGTCGACGATGGAGTGTCGGCCAGTTTCAGCCAGCACGATGACATCGACGCGTTCATCAAGGCCACCGGCCGCGAAATCCGCATCCTGGAGCGTGACCAGCTCGAATCCATATTGCTCTAGTACCCATCGTGTCCAGCCCTCGTCCATGCTCGGGCTCCACGGGCGATAGAGCCCGATCCGGGTCTTCCGGACCTCTTGCCCACCGACCGGTGTGCGGTGCCCGCGGAGTGCCAGGCGGTCCACGACCTCCGCGGCGACATCAGCGATGACGAAATTGCCGTGATCGTCGAGCGCTACGGCGCCACCCTGATCCCAGGCCTCGTTGATGGCGCGATAGGCGTTGTTCTGAGCGGCGGACACCGACAGCGCCGGTCCCTCTCCGGATATGTCGCCGGGTGGAGGCACGATGCCGGCGGCCACCGCCGCGGTATTGAATCCGATCCCGGGGACACTATCAAAGGGGGCCACGTCGACGGCGAGCTCCCCCCCCTGCCAGGCGACTGGCGTGCCAGTGGCCAACGTCATCGCATTCCGCGTGTCCTCAGAGAGCGGGGCTCTCGCCGCGATCACACGGACGCCCATCTGGTGCGGGAGTGTCCACCCGGCGGCGTCATACGGCTGCTCGGGCGGTCCGTCGGGAAACTCTCGAAGATCCGGATAGGTCTGCACCTCGAGCACCTGACGCGCGAGCTCGGCGAACTCCTGATTCATAGGTAACACCCAGGTGCCGGGCGAGAGGGCCACGCCGGCGTGGGTCACGGTGCAGTCGAGGCGATAGACACGGAGACCCAGAAATGCCAGACGTCGTAACAGCTCGACCGGTGCTATGGGGTCAGGTCCCCCCGCGAGGAAGAAGTAGGCGTATGGAGGCTCGTGTTCATATTTCCGGATGGTGTCGCGCCCAGCCTGATATCGGTTGTACAGCAGGTCCTCCTTGAACTTGGCGGCGAAGTCCAGGGTAGCCAAGGACGTCGTGAGCATGTAGTCGACCGCATCACGGAGCCGCCACCACCCACCCCGCCAGGGGCTGGGATACAACGATTCCGAGCGCAACGGACGTTTGTCCTCCGGAAAGTCATCGATGGTGTAGAAGCGGGGCGTGGCGTAGCGATAGAGCGCGGTCTCGGTCCAGAACGACGCCACGTTCTGGAGCATCGGGAGATAGTCGACGTAACCCGGATACCACGCATCAAACCCGGTCCCCATGTGGGTGGCGCCGATCTGTCCGCGTTCCTCGAGGCCCTGAGCCATGAGCATCCCGATAGTGTTGACGGTGCGTGACAGGAGTGGATGTACACGACTCCCCACCGGGTCGGCAAACGGCGGTAGCCAGATCCGTGTCGGAAACGGGGCGGTCTGATGCTGGGTGTAGACGATCTGAGGTTCCCACTCGCGCCACGTACGGGCGATGACGCGTGACTCGACCATGTTCAGCATGTAGGCGTCGCGGTTGTTATCGTGACCGACATATTTCTGATACAGGCGTGGAAGCGGGGCAACTTCATAGGGCGTGCCCAGATTGGCCCGATACCACTCCACGACCATGTCCTGCCCATCGGGGTTCAACGTGGGCCACAACAGAAAGATCACGTTGTCCAGGATTTGACGCACTTCGGGGTCGTCGTCTCCAGTCACAAGGTCATAGGCGAGTTGAATCGTGTGCTGGGCGCATGCGACTTCGGTGGCATGTACGGCGCCGTCGATGTGGACGACTGCCTTGCCC
>JAYZGM010000027.1:0-7777 GCA_036336225.1 Acidobacteriota bacterium
T
The DNA here is from genome assembly GCA_036336225.1 of Acidobacteriota bacterium. Lineage (GTDB taxonomy): Bacteria > Acidobacteriota > Vicinamibacteria > Vicinamibacterales > UBA8438 > JAJEEA01. Next base: position 2 of record JAYZGM010000027.1, read on the forward strand.
CACTTCAGCCAGCTTGCTTCTCATAAACAGGTCTCCCACCCGCGAGTTGGTTCGTACATGCTATTGAAGAGGACGGCACGGATCCACCAGGAAAGGTCGTGGCGGTCTCGGTGGGACATGACGCCGTCGGCGAGCGCCCCACCCCGTCACTTGGGGTGTTGGGCCGGGTCGCCAGCGGTGTCTTTCGTGTCGATCGCCGGGAGGCGACCCGCCGGCCGCCGCGCTCTTCTCAGGACGGGTTCGAGCTGTTCGTTGACGCGGCGCAGCTTCTCTTCGGCCCAACGCTGCAGAGCGGAGATGACCGCAGGTTTGGTCCAGAGGAGAAACGATTTGCGGGGAGCCCTGAACCGTATCCGCAATTCACTCGGTCTGCGCGTCCTTGATAGATCGCCCCAGCGTTCACCACCCCCCTCTCGCCACATAGTACGACGAGCGGATTATTCACCATCGTGGCCTTTCGCTCCTCGTCCAGCTCCACGATTTTCTGGCTCGACAGCACAGGTTTCCGGCGTGACGCGATGGCTCTAGCTGGCTACCCGAGCACGGCGCGGATGGAGTCGCTCAGGATCTCAACGACTCGGTCCAGCTGCGCTTCTGTGATGACGGCGGCTGGTGCCAGGAGATACGTGTCCGCCTTGACGCGGCTAAAGAGGCCTCGTTCGGCAGTCTCACGATGAATGCGCGGGCCGACCGTGTCGTTGGGAGGGAACATCTGCTTCGTGGCGCGGTCGGCTACGAGCTCGACTGCACACATCAAGCCCTTACCCCTGATGTCCCCGACGTGCGGATGGTTACCGAGCGATGCGCGCAAGCCGCCCAAGAGCCGGTCCCCTTTGGCCTTGCACTGCTCCGAGAGGTTTTCATCTTGGATGATCTGCAGGTTGCGAGTTGCGACGGCGCAGCCCACCGGGTGGGCTGAGTAAGTGTAGGCGTGCATCCACATCCGCCCGTCGTCTTCCAGCGTCGCCGCGATCGTGTCATTGATTCCGATGCCCCCGAACGGGATATACCCCGAGGTCACCGCCTTGGCGAACTGCATGATATCGGGTTCGATGCCCCAGTGGTTCAGTGCGAACATGGTGCCGGTACGCCCAAACCCCGTGATCACCTCATCGGCCACCAGCAGCACGTCGTGGGCGTCGCAGATCTCGCGGATGCGGGGGAAATACTCGTCCTGTGGAACGATGACGCCCCCTGCCCCCTGCACCGGTTCGGCGAGGAACATGGCGACCGTGTCGGCGCCCTCTTCCTGAATCGCGCGTTCCAGCTCGTTGGCGGCCGCGACGCCTTGGTTTACCCCGGCCGGCGCTTCGTATCGGTAGGGATAGGGTGACGGGATATGGACGAATCCGGGGACTCGTGGTTCAAAGAGTGGCCAGTAGGCGCTGAGCCCGGTCGCGCTCATTGCGGCGAGGGTGACGCCGTGATAGCCCTCGACTCGGGAGATAACCTTGGTCTTCTCCGGGCGGCCACGGAGCTTCCAATACGCCCGCGACATCTTGATGCTGCTTTCAGTCGCTTCCCCGCCACCACTCGTGAAGAAGAAACGGTTGATGGACGGATAGGCGATCTCGGCCAGCCGCTCCGCCAGCTCAATCGCAGGTTGGTTCGAGCTTCCCGTGTACCCGGACATGTAGGCGAGTGTCTCGCTCTGTGCGTGCGCGACGTCGGCCAACTCGCGTCGCCCGTGTCCGGCGAGCACATTCCATAGCCCCGCCAGCCCGTCGATGTACTCCTTCCCATCGGCGTCGGTCAGGACCGCGCCACGTCCTTTGACCCAGACCCGCCCGGCTTGATGGGCCTGCCGGTCGTGAAGTGGATGAATGAGATGAGCAGTGTCGCGCGCGATGAGTTCGGCGTTGGTCATGGTCAATAGCGGGCCTTCGTTCCCTGTATCCGAGATTCGTTGCATAAGGCGTCAGCGGGGCATCCTGCCTGATATCTTCCTGCGTACGCTTTTTTAGCCGGGCGTTGCGCTACTGACGTAGCCGACGAATCACGGATACAGGGGACCAGCCGCCCGTGGGAAACGTCCAGCTGCATTCGACCGACGCTGAATCCAGCCGATCGGCGTTGTTCATCGGCCACATGCTGCCCGTAGTCTTCCTTTTCACGCCTTGCTCGGTCGGCCCAGTGGTGGTCCCGGTGAGACGCGGGGTTTTCTCCACGGGCTGCTACCGTCCGTTGCTGGTCTCGTTCCGGAGGTAGGCGCCGTTACCAAGTCGCCGAAAGGGCCCCCCGTCGACGGAGAACTCGTCCGTTACGGAAAACGCCGTGTCGGACGTCGTTCGGATTATCCGTTTGAGGACATACACACTGTCGTCAAAGACGACCGGTGCCGTCAAGAACGTAATCGCGATCGGACTTGTCCAATTTCCAAGGGCGGTCAGCGTCTGCCCATCCGACAGCTGTTCGTGCCACACGAGGGAGTTGGTGTCGCGGTCGAACCCGATCGTCCACGTTTCCTCGTATTCGTCGCCAAAGATGTCTCCTTGCACTTCGGCGCGGACAAACGGACCGTGTGGGACCTCATGGAAGGTGACCATACCGTTTCGGGTCCCGACGCTAAGGGGGGGAAACTCCCCACCCGTGTATTCGAAACGCCACGTGCCGGCGAAATATCCGATCCGAGGTTCAATCTGGGGCTGGGGCACGTCGGTTCGACGGGTCCGTCGGAGCTCGAGGGTCACGTCAAAGCCGTGACTTCCGAGTGTGACGCTCCCCTGTCCTCCGAGGTTGCGCTCATCCCGGGTGAGACGATACACGAACGCCAGGGGACCGAAATCGGTCTCGGTCGTTGCCTCGAGCGTGACCTCGGTGCCGTCGACGACCACCCGCGACAACCGCACCTCTGTGTTGCGCGAGAAGCCGCCCACTAGCCCCGTGTAGTCGCCGTCGGTACCGATCAACGTGAGCGATATGGGGGTGTTCTCGCCGGCGGCAGATGTCAGCTCACCTCGATACGTGCCAGCCCATTCGTCAGGCTGAGCCCAGACGGGGGTGGCGCAGATCACCATGACGAGAAGCACGGTCGATCCCACTCTGCCAGACATCGGTATCACCTTCTGGAACGTCGATAGGCTGTGTGTTCCCTTGAGCATCGCCAACACAACGGGGCCACTATACTGCACTGGTAGACCGAGAAGTAGGACTTGCCAAGGCGAGCCGAGCGACTTAGCAGGATGACCGACGTGCCTCGAAACGAACCCGGTGATGCGACCGCGTCGCTCAACCGTGAGCTCCAGAATTTTGAGGCGATCGCGAACAAGATCCTCCCGGAGCCTGGGGAGGTGCCCCATCTCCGTGGCATTGACGTGTGGGGCGGTACACGTCCGCTTAATGGGGCTGTGGGAGGCGACCACATCATCTACGTCGATTTCAAACAGCGCTGCGATCTTGATGCACGTATCGCTGAGGCGTCGGCTGCGAACAACTCTGCTGTGGTCGAAGGGCTTCTTCGATGTCGGCATCGGGCAGGCATAGTCGTCCTGGATGTGTCGGGGCATCAGATGACCGATGCGCTCATGGCCGCCATGGTGCACCAGGCGTTCTTGCTCGGCGCTCTGTACGAGCTCGATCGGTTTGGTCAGATCACGACTCGGCTCTTTGAGAATCTGAATACACGGCTCTATAACTCGTCCGGCGCCCACAAGTTCGTATCCCTACTCTACGGTGAGGTGTCCGAGCAGGGCACGTTTCGATTTCTCTCGGCCGGCCAGCCGTTACCCCGCGTGTTTTCCCACCAGTACGACCGTTTTATGGATGTGCAGCCGGACCGACGGCGCTCGTTTCCGCCAATTGGAATCCAGCCGTCTCTCAACGTCATTGATCGGCGCACGAATGAGAGCCCATTTGGATTCAAGAAACAATATGAAGTCAATGAATGGACGCTTTTGGGGGCTGGCGATCTGCTCTTGCTGCATACCGATGGGCTCTCTGAGCACGGGGACGACCGGTATTTCCCGACTCGTGTCGAGAAGCGACTGCGTCAGGTCAAGAATCTGACAAGTCAGGAGATCTACGAGGCGATTTACACGGACCTCCTGCAGTTCGCCCCGCCGGACGATGACATCACGCTGGTGGTGGTCAAGCGCGAGTTGTAGGGTTGAGATTCCGATGAGACGACTGTGGATCGCGCTCGTGGTCGTATGCATGCTGGCCATGCTTCCGGTCCTTGCGCAGACCGTCGACCCGCCGACCCGCGAGACACGTGAGCAGGATGTGGCTCGTCTGCTGAGCCAGAGCGAGGTCATTGCCCAGTGTCTGACGGCCATCATTGGCACGGCTATCTCGCCGGTGGTCGGTATTGCGGCGATCAGCGCCGTTGGCTATTTCTGGGCCGACGCTGACAGGCGGGAGCAGCTCCCGTGGTACAACCAGCCACGTTTCTGGCTGTGGACGGTCGCGATTCTCGGCGTGGCGACGCTAAAGGATACGGTTGGTGGCGCGATGCCACTGCTAAAGAAGCCATTGGACGCGCTTGAGCTCGTGGAGAATCAGGTGAGTGCCTTGGTGGCGCTACCGGTCGTGATTCCAACCGTCATGCAGTTTCTCGAGCAGGCCTCGATCCTGGGGGGCGTTCAGCCTGAACCTGCTACCGGTCGTTTACGCGCAGGAGCCAACCGTCGCCCCGACGGATGGTCTCGGTCTGTTTAGCTGGTTCCTGGTCAGTTGCGTGTCGACCGTGGTCTTTGTCGTCGTGTGGTTCACCGGCCACGTGGCCAATGTCCTGGTATTTCTCAATCCGATCCCGTTTGTCGACACCTTTCTAAAGGGAGCTCGTCTGGCGTTTATCGGGCTCATTGTTGCGATGGCCGCGCTGAGTCCCACCACCGGTATTGTCATCAGTTTGGTCACGGTCGGGGTGTCGCTCTGGCTATTCGGCTGGTCGTTTCGACTCACCCATCTGGGGACGCGGATGGACGTTCGCGGCTGAGCCGGGCGCGGAGCTCACCGGTTTTACGGCGGCGCAGCTCCAGAGGCTTCCGCCTCGGACCTATGGCCGGATTCGATGGACAGAGGGCGGCCAGCTTGAGCTGCGCTACCGTCGGTTTCTGGTGCTTCCGGAATCGACAGTAGTGCTCGAGCGACCACGGTTTGCGATCGGTCAAGGGATGCTGTTACCAATCTTGGTCGAGCCGCGTCCCGGCGACGGCGACGCGGTGTTGTTCCGGTTTCTCCCGCGCTATCGCGGCGACGAGGCAGCGGTCGCTCGGAGTCTCTCGATCGATGACGTCATCGATGTGTCGGTGGCTCCAATCGCTATGGCAGGAGGAGCGGACTGCTGGCTAGACACTAGGTGGGCTCAGCTCCGCGTTGTTGCTCGCGGAGCTTTACGAGGGCCCAGAGCATACGGTTCGCGGGCGTCGTGATCGAATGGGTCTTCCCGAGACGTGCGATACAGCCATTGAGGGCGTCGATCTCGGTTGGGCGTCGGTGGGCGATGTCCTGCTGGGTCGACGAGGTGGCGGCGCCCACCGTGCGGCACACCTCGAGCCCCTGCCGGATAACGGACGGTAGCTCGAAGTCGAAACCGACCGCACCGGCTACCTCGACCCCCTCACGAGCCACGTCAATCGCAATCTGCCAGCTCGGCTCGAACGACACCAGTGCCCCATACGACGCATCGGTCAGCGCGCTGATGGCGTTGGCCATCGAGTTCAGGATCAATTTGAGCCAGGCCTCCCGGTCAATCTGCTCGGAGAGCCGACAAGGCACACCGGCCTGGATGAACCAGGCGGCGACTTGTCGTGGCGTCGGGTTGTTCTCGGCCGGGGCGCTGGTATGGGAGCACCCGAGGACCAGGTCACCTCGACCCCGGTGCTTGACCTCGCCGGGCGTGTCGACGGCGGCTGCCACATACACGACCGCGACCACTGGGTCGATCCCGTGTCTTCGGAGCGTCTCGGGATTCTCGACTCCGTTCTGAAGGTCGAGGACGGTGGTGCGTGGGGGCAGGTGTGCCGCAATCGCTTTCGCCGCGGAGCTGGTATCTGGCGTCTTCACACAGAAGAGTACCAGGTCGGCGTGACGGACGACGGCCGGGTTCGCCGCGGCGACGACCGCTACCCGTTCGTCGAAGGTGACGGCATCCAGACGGAGCCCCGACGTGTTGATAGTCGCCAGATGGGGACTCATGGTTCCAGGTCGCCCCAACATCGTCACCGATGCGCCAGCCCGGGCCAGCATGCCGCCGAAGTAGGACCCGACTCCACCGGGGCCCACGACTACCACCTTCGGCCATGTCATTCGCAGTGCACTCTTACCTTTCAAGGGAATAGACGGTCTTGGGTGACGACATCCGACCTATTGTTTCGTCGTCTTGTGCCACTGTGTATGGTCGTTATTTTGTCATCGTCTCGAGCGTGTTCGTTTTTTGTTCCCCTTTTGGGGTTCCCGTTGGGGTTGGCACTTGGTGGGCAGTAAAAGTAAACTGGAGGGACTCTACAACCGCGCAAGACCTTTTAAGGTGTGGGTCGCTAGCGGTTCGACCCACAACCTTTGCTTATAGCTGGGAGTGTGCCTGTCATGGGAAAGGACACCAGTAGCACGAACGGGAAACCTAAATATCCAGGAATTCGGATCACGGCCAATGGAAATCAGCTCGTCGCGTATCACACGGAAGCTCGGGTAACGGACGGCGGAGTTTACTATCCGATCACGCCTTCCACGGAGGGCGGCGAGCTGTATCAGCAGTCGTTTGCGGAGGGAAACCTCAACGTCTTTGGCCGCAGCACAACGGCGATTGAAGCCGAGGGCGAGCACGCGGCGCAAGGCGGAGCCATCGCCTACTCGGTGTGCGGGCGACGGGTGACGAATTTTACATCAGGCCAGGGTCTTCCTTACGCGTCGGAGCAGTATTATCACGCGCCTGGAAAGGCTTCGACCATGGTCGTGCAGGTGGGCGCGCGCGCGTTGACCAAGCATGCGCTCAACGTGCATTGCGGCCATGATGATATCAACGGGGTCCTCGACACGGGTTGGACCATTGTGTTCGGTAAGGACGCCCAGCAGGCGGCCGACCAATCGCTCATCTTGCGCCGGGTGACGGAGAAGAGCCTGAACCCCGGAATGAACGTGCAGGATGGGTTTCTGACCACTCACCTTGAACGGACCTTCTACAAGCACGAGGCGGCGCTCATCCGAGAGTTCCTGGGGGCCCCGGAAGATATCATCGAGAGTCCGACCGAGGCGCAGCGCACGCTGTTTGGTCCCACGCGTCGACGTGTACCGAAGATGTACGATCTGGCCAATCCTGTGCTTCTGGGGCCGGTCCAGAACCAGGAGCACTACATGCAGGGTGTGGCGGCCCGCCGGAATAACTTTATCGAGCCGATTCTCGAGTATCTGGTGGAGGCGTATGAGGAGTTCGGTCGTCTAACAGGCCGTCACTACGGTCTGCTGACGGAGTACAAAACAGAAGACGCCGAAACTGTCTTCATTTCCTTGGGGTCGGCGGCCGAGAATTGCGAAGCGGCGGTCGATCACCTGCGCGAGACTAGGGGCGCGAAGGTCGGCTCGATCCACGTGAACGTCATTCGACCGTTCCCCGGGCAGGCGATTGCGAAGGCTCTTGCGGGAAAGCGCAATGCCATCGTACTGGAACGGACCGATGAACCGCTAGCCGGTGACAACCCTCTTGGCCGCGACATTCGAACCGCGCTCAACAAGTCGCTGATTATCGAGGGACATCCGATCGAAGAGGGGTTTCCTGCAATTCCAGCCCGCGACGTCCCACGGATCTTCAACGGAATTTACGGGCTGGGGTCCCGCGAC
>JAYZGM010000028.1:0-7878 GCA_036336225.1 Acidobacteriota bacterium
CGCTGGGGCCATCCAGATCTCCAGGGAGCGTGGACGAACACCACGACCACGCCGCTTGAGCGACCCGATGAGTTTGACGGACGTGAGTTCCTGACGGAGGAGGAGTGGGCCGAGCGGAACCCCACCTCCGGACTCTCGGCCTTCAACGCCGGCCCAACCGGCGCGTATAACGATTTCTGGCTCGAGAAAGGGTCGCTGTCGATGCGGACCTCGCTGATCATCGACCCGGCGGACGGGAAGGTCCCGCCGGCGGCCCCGGCCCAGCAGCAGCGCCAGGCGAGACGGCGGGCGCAAGCCGGCGCCAGACCGGTGTCGTGGCACGATTTCAACGCGTTCGATCGCTGCATCACTCGCGGCCTCCCGGGTGCCATGATGCCAGGGTTCTACAATCACAACTATCGCATCGTCCAGACTCCCGACCACGTCGCCATACTCGTCGAGATGGTGCATGAAGCTCGCATCGTGACGCTTGACCAGAACCGCCCAGGTCTCCCGTTGACCATCGCGCAGTGGTTGGGAGATTCTCGGGGGCATTGGGAGGGCGACACGCTGGTGGTCGAGACCGCGGGGTTCAGCGACAGGATCCAGGGTGGAGGCTTAACCGCCTACGGGGTGAGCTCCCATGGCCGGATCGTCGAGCGATTTACTCGTGTCGGAGCCAACACGTTCGACTATCAAGTAACGATCGATGATCCGACGCTCTGGTCGAGCGCCTGGACGGTGTTGATGCCGATGACACCGCTTGACGGCGAAATCTTCGAGTACGCGTGCCACGAGGGCAATCACGCCATGCGGAACATGCTGGCCGGAGCACGGGTTGAGGAAGCCGCAGAGCAAGACGGACGGTAGCCGACACGAGTACCGTACCCGCGTACGAATCCGATGACGTGCTACGGTGTCGAGACCAGCTCTGTACACCTCGGCTGGAGGAGAGCGATGAGACGAACCGTCACTTTTATCGTACTAAGTGGATTCCTGTGTGGGATGGCGGCGTCTGCCGTCGAGGCCAAGGTGATTCGTATGGTCGTTGAGCGCACCACGCCATACGCGGGGGGCCGAAGCTGCGGTGAGGCTGGTACCTTTGAGCGACTTGAGGGCACCGTTTACTTGGAGGTGGACCCGGAGGACTCGCTAAACGCCGTGGTCGTCAATGTCGATCGTGCGCCGCGAAACGCGCGGGGACGTGTCGAGTTTAGCGCGCCGTTTGTCATCATCAAGCCGACGGATGTCACTCGCGGGAACGGGAAGGTGCTCTACGGGATCAACAACCGTGGCAACGCGATCGAGATCCCGTTTCAGACCTTTCCATCGCTGTCACCGGGGACGTCAGCGGAAGAAGGCGACGGGCTATTTTTTCGGCTCGGTTACACGTTCGTTGACGCGGGATGGGCGGGTGATGTCGTCACGACGGAGCTGCGGCTAGGGGCGAATCTTCCGGTCGCGACCCAAGCTGACGGGAGCCCGATCGTCTCACGCATCCGGATCGAGTACCCCTCGGATCCCACTGGTCTGCTACCCGAAGGCTCCAGTGGCGAGATCGTCGGCTACAACATGCCGCTCAAGGGGAACGACCGGTTTGTCAGCTATTCCACGGCCGATACCGAGACCTCGCACTCGATCCTGACCGTTCGAGACCGGATCGATGGCCAGCGCCGTTCGGTGCCTGCCGATGACTGGGCGTTTGGAACATGCCCGACGGGGCAGACGTCTTTGGCGGTCACGACTACCGATATCTGTCTGTTCGAGGGGTTCCTCTTTGGCCAAATCTATGAGCTGGTCTATCCCGCGAAAGACCCCTGGGTGATGGGGCTGGGTTACGCGGTGACCCGCGACGTGGCATCTTTTCTCAAGTATGCGGCCGCCGACGACGAGGGCACACCAAATCCCCTCGCGACCACGGACGGCCTGGACGTGAGTCGCGTGTATGGGCTGGGGATCTCCTCGACCGGTATGTATATGCGGGAGTTTCTCTTCCTGGGCTTCAATGAGGATGAGTCTCATCGTCAGGTGTTCGATGCGGTACGAATCCATATCCCGGGTTCTCACCGACTGTTTGCCAACGTCGAGTTCTCCGATCCGAACATCTACTCCCGTCAGGACCGGACCTCGGACTTTACCTCGCACTCCGCGCCCCCGTTGACCTACGCGGTGACCACCGATCCAATCACGAACATCCGGGATGGTATCCTCAAACGTCCTGACACAGACCCCCTCGTGTTCCATGTTGATACCAGCAACGAGTTCTGGCAGATGAAGGCGTCGCTGAATGTGCACGACGGTCGCGGTCAGCCTGTGCCCGTTCCGCCCAACGTGCGCTTCTATCTATTGGCCAGCCACCCTCATGGCGGAGGACCGGGAGTGGCTGCTACACCGACCGCCCGCGGGGGCTGTGCGTATGTGACGAATAGCCAGCGGAGTAGCGCGCCGGTGATGCGGGCGCTCCTGGTGGCGCTCGACGAATGGGCCGACAAGGGTGTCGAACCGCCCGAGTCGCAGTATCCGGACATCGGGCGTGGCACGTTAGGAACGATTGACGAGGTGGCCCGGACGTTCCCGGAGATTCCTGGCGTGTCGTTTCCCACGGTGATCAATGGATTGGATGTCCTGGACTTTGGTCCGACATTTGGTCCACGGGGTGGCCGGCAGACCGTGTTGCCGCCTGGGCGCGGCACGAGCTATCGGGTGCTGGTGCCCACCGTCGACCGCGACGGTCACGACGTGGCCGGAATCCACACAATTGACATCCGGGCACCGGTGGGCACCAGTACCGGCTGGAACCTCTACGCCGAAGGACCACGTGCAAGGGACCTGTGTGGGCTGACGGGGGCGTTCTTTCCCTTCGCCAAGACCCGCGGGGAGCGGCTGGCGAGTGGCGACCCGCGCCGGTCGCTTCAAGAGCGTTACGGTGATCACGCCGGCTTCGTCCAGGCGGTCTCGGACGCGGTCGCCACGGCCATCGACCGGCGTCACCTCTTGGTGGAAGATGGCCAGGTCCTGATCAACATGGCCGAGGAGAGCGACATTCTTCGCTGATCGGGTGAGTTGAGGCGCAAGAGGCCTCGCCCTCGGGCGTCAGCAGCGTCCCGGGTCTAAAGCTCGCCGCATGAACGTCGGACCCGGAACACTCGGTACATCGCCAGCCTTACACGTGGTTCATCAATCGCCCGTGTGGCGGATCGATCGCTTCGAGCTTGGTTAGGACCATGTCGGAGGTAACCGGTGAGCGATAAAAGTAGCCGTCGCCACCCAGCGCGTCGGCGATGGCACAGAGCACCGCGCCCGAGCCGGCGCCGATCGCGGGTTCGCCGATCCCTTTGGCACCGATCGGGTTGAACGGATCAGGGATCTCGGCCGCTGCCCATCCCATTGGCCGCTCGTGGGGCACGTCCAGGATACCCGGTGGGCGGTTGTTGTAAAACCGTTTGGCGACCGAGAGGCCCCAGCGGCGGTCGAACACCCACTTTTGACTGAGCGCGATGCCGAACCCTTGAATGCCCCCTGCGAGAATCTGTCCGCCGAGCAACCGCGGGTGGATCACGGTGCCGCAGTCTGCGCATCCCAAGTAATCCAGAAGTCGGATGGCACCGGTTTCGACATCCACTTCCACCTCGGCGAAACCGACCACAAACGACATCACCCGACCGCCATTGGGGAAGTTGTCTTTGGCGACCCCCATCAGTCCCCGGCCGGCCAACGCGGTCGCCGAGGTGACCGTCATGCCGTTGATGTCCTGGGGGAGCTCATGGCCATCGTAGTGCCCACCCAGCTCGATTGCACGCTGCGCGGCGCGGGCGAAGCTCAACCCTTGTGATCGGTTTCCTCGGCGAAAGACACGTTCGCCCGACACGTCATAGTCGTCAGGGTCACCGCCCAAGTCGTATGCCGCCAGTTCTTGTAGCTTGCGTTTGGCATCCAGCCCGGCCGCCCAGTGGGCGCGTGTGTGAGCGTGTGTGGTTTGACTACCGACCGACATGGCGCTCCACGGCAGGTTTCGGTCGGTGGCGCCCCAGACGAGCTCGACTTTCTCCCAGGGCAGGTCGAGCGCCTCGGCTGCGGCGCGGGAACAGTCTGAAAATGACTCCGTGCCGAGATTGCCGACCCCCGTCTGGATTTGCAAACGTCCGTCGGGACGGAGCACCATCAAACCATCCATTCCAAAGCTTCCGGCCGAGAAGCTGCTCAGCGCCACTCCGACCCCGGTCACTCTGCTGCCGGTACGCTGACCGCTCCGTTGGCTGCGCTCGGCCCAGTTGAACGTCTCCATACCTCTGTCGAGGGCTTCTCGAACAAACGCGCTCGACGTGTTGCCTTGCTCCCCGTCCCGACCCGGTGCCCCGAACTTGGCCTGTCCGGACGGAGCGTTGACCCGAATGATCTCGGTGCGGTCGAGACCGAGCTGACGTGCCGCTTGGTCCATCAACGGCGCCAGCATACTGATGGCTTGTTCTCCACCGGGGGCGCGTTGCGCGGTACGCGGCGGGGTGTTGGTGTAGACACCGACCCCGCGAACCCGGATCGCCTCTGGTTGGTAGACCAAGGACGCGATGTTGGCGAGAGACATGTGGTCGCCGCTGCGTCCATATGGTCCGCCGTCGCCAACCGTGAACAGATCCATCGCGAGGATCCGGCCGTCGCGCCGAAACCCGATCTTGGCGCGAGCTTGTACCGCCGGTCGGGCCCGGCCAATGAAATTTTCTTCTCGGCGACTGATCCGCATCATGACCGGCTTGCCGATCTTCTTGGACATCGCGATCGGGAAGCGCATACAGGTGGCGCCGGCCCCCTTGCTCCCAAAGCCACCGCCACAGAACTCTGAGACGAGCACGACGTTGTCCGGCTCTATCTCTGCGAGGCGGGCCACGATCCCCAGTGTGCGCGCCGTGCTCTGCGTTGAGCCGTAGACGTAGACCTTCCCATTGTCCCAGTACGCCATACAACTTCGGGTCTCGAGCGGTTGATGCCCCAACGATTGGTGATAGATCGACTCATCGATGACCAGATCGGCGGCAGCCAAACCGGCGTCGACGTCACCGACCGACCACTCGGCAGCGGTTTCAGCGTCCATCGGGAGACGACCCGCGTCCAGCTCCGCCGCTTGAGCGTCGGTCCATTTAATGGTTGCCAGCTCACGGCCGACCATTGTGTTCCCGTCCAGCCGTGCGTTGGGTCCCCCGGGTCTGAGACTGTCAAGTGGGTCGAGCACAAAGGGTAGAGGCTCGTACTCGACGTGGACCGCCTCGATCGCGTCCGATGCTGTCTGTTCGTCAACGGCCGCGATCGCGAGAATGGGTTCGCCCTCGTAGAGCGGCTCGTTGGTCAGTCCGACCTCGTTCGGAGCATCAGCGTCCGGGAGATCGTCGGCCGTCAGAATGCCGTCGACGCCCGGCATGGCTAGTGCGGCGGTCGCATCCACGCGTCGCACCCGGGCGTGCGGCATCGGACTCAAGAGCAGTTTCAGAAACACCATGCCCTCCGCCCGAAAGTCTTCGGCATACTTGGCGCGGCCGGTCACCTTCGCCCGTAGGTCGGTCGTGGTGTAGTCCTGTCCGATTAACTTGTAATCAGGCATGGTGGCTCCTCCATAGCACAGCACGGGGAAGACGGCCGTTGGAGTCGGCATGGATTGACCATGGCCAACCGTGACCGAAACTTCAGAACACAGAATGCACGCAGCTGGCCGGGAGGTCAAGACGGAACAGTGGCCAGCGACGGTCTCCCGATCTTGATCGGACCTGCCGAAACGTAGAAGGAGAGGCAGAGGCTTGCCTAAGTGTGCATCTGGGACGTCTCGGCCTGCCTCGGGGAAGACCGCGTCCACGCACTCGAGACGGTATGACCGGGCGATTGCGTTACGGAGCGACCAAGCCGGAATCCTGCTTTGCCAGTCGTCCTTCGTGCGCTTCCAGCATGAGTGCCATGCGGGCAAGATCGCGAGGGGATTCTCTCAACTGTGGGTCGTCGGGTAATGGCTCGCGAGGAATGAGTCCGGGTGGAGGCTGACCGATGGTGTCGGGGGGACGACGCGGATTGGATGCGCCACACGCGAACATGGCAAGAATGAGCGCGACGACGCCGAACCGTAGGAATCGGATCATCTCTAACCTCCGAAAGGATGGGCGATTCGAGTAGGGCCGGCAGCGACGACCACCGCGCACTCATTGCCATGCGAGTGATCCATAGCGTGAGACACTAGCACGATTACGGGAAGAGAAGGAGCACGCAGATGAGAGGGTTTATGGGCAGGGGCGCGGCGATTGGGACGGCGATAATGCTGATGAGCAGTCTCGGGGCAAGTGGCGCGGCGGCGCAAAATTGGGTTGAGCTGGCGGTGCACAATTTCGGGGCGCCGATTAATACGATGTGGGCCGAAGGCGAGCTGTCGTTCGCCGATGACGGCACGATGGTGTATTGCAGCGCCCGGGAAGATCTGGCGGTAGCGCCTGGAGACCCCAAGGACCTGTATATTGCGACGTTCGATCAAGAGACCGGACGTTGGAGCACCCCGGTCAACATGGGGATTCCGGTGAACGCCGCCCCGGCGACCGACGTGGACCCGTTACGACTGGGCGACGACCGAGAGCCCTGGATCACGGCGGACGGAAATACGATCTTCTTCAAGTCCGACCGTCTGGCGACGAGCGAGCCGCGTAACGCCAACGATCTGTTCATGACCCGCAGGGTGAAGGGGGAGTGGAGCACGCCTGAGCGACTGCCCTTCCCGATTAGCACCGACGCCGGGAATGAGCATTGCCCGGCCGTGTTGCAGGATGGTCGCACACTCTGTTTTGCCTCGATGCGTGAAGGGGGCTATGGCGGATCCGACATCTGGTGCACGCAGCAAGGGGCCGATGGTGGCTGGCAAGAGCCGGTGAACCAGGGGCCTAGCATCAACACGGCGGCCGAGGAGTTTCACTTCACCCAGGATAAGAGCGGGATGGTGTATTTCACCTCCTCTCGCCCCGGGGGATTCGGGGGCATGGACATCTGGGCAGCGATGCAACTCGGAGAGAACAATTGGGGGCCGGCCGTCAATCTGGGGCCTCAGGTGAACACAGCGTCTGCCGACATGTGTCCGGCTCTGTCCCCCGGTGACGGGACGATCTCCTGGTTTTCCAATCGGTCGGACAATAGCTTCGGGTCGATCGATATCTTCTGGACAAATAAGACCAACTTGACGCTGGAGCCGTGAGCCGGCCGCAAGCTCCTGGACGGCTAGGCCGTCGCGGACCCGGCACACACCACCGAGCCGGGGGACCAGAGACCGTGTGAAGACGAGGACACGAGATGAGACGCAGTATTTACTTGGCGGTGTTGATAGTCGTGGGCGTAATCGGTTCGATCACGACTTACGAGTCACGACAAGAGCGAGCGACGCTGACGACGATTACGGTCACGGGAAACCTCTATATGTTGGCCAATGCGCCGTCGGTGCAAGGCATGGGGGGTGGCGGTAACACGGCGATCTTCGTGATGAACGAGGGTGTCGCGCTCGTCGACACGAAGATCAAGGGCTACGGGTCGGACATCCTCGACGCGGTCGCCGAGCTGACCGACAAGCCGGTTACGACCATCATCAACACCCACACGCACTGGGACCACACCGGGGCCAATAATGAGTTTCCCGATACGGTCAGCTTTGTCGTGCACGAGAATACACGCGGGCACATGGCCAGCGACGTCTGTGACGACGGCGCCGGCTTCCAGGGCGGCTCCATCAAGAACTGCAACGAGTTCAAAGACGACAATGCCAGGTTCCTGCCGCAGACGACCTACTCCGACACGCTGACGCTCTTCGACGGCGACGATCAAATCGACCTGTATCACTTTGGTCGCGGGCATACCGACGGTGATTCCTTCGTCGTGTTCCGCGCCGCGCGG
>JAYZGM010000029.1:0-6344 GCA_036336225.1 Acidobacteriota bacterium
AGATCAGGGAACACCACCACCGTCTGGCCGGACCCAGATCAGTCCCCTGGTCATCAACGGCATCATGTACACCACCATCGGCAACCGGCGGAACGTCGTGGCGCTCGATGCTGCGACCGGTGACCTGGTGTGGGGATGGCAACCTGGCGATAACGAACGCCGGTGGGGGGATATCATCGAGCCCGTCGCCCGGAGTGCCGGGCGAGGCGTCAGTTACTGGACCGATGGAGCGGGAGACGAGCGCATCTTCGTCGTCACCCCGAGCTATCAACTGGTCGCCCTCAATGCGCAGACGGGCCATCGGGTGACCGCGTTCGGCGACGCCGGCGTCGTGGACATGATGGACGATTTGCGCTGGGAGGAACGCCCGGCGGCCCTGCGGGCGGGCAGAGTCGCGAACACCTCGCCCCCGGCGATTCTCGGCAACACGCTCGTCGCGTCAATCTCCCTCCACACGGGCAGCGTGCCGACCCGGGCCTCACCCAACGAAGTCTGGCCGATGAACCTCCCAGGTGATGTTGTCGCCTATGACACCCGAACGGGGCAACGCCTCTGGCGCTTCAACACGGTCCCGAAGGCAGGTGAATTCGGTGTCGACACCTGGCTACAGGCGGACAAGTTGCTGTGGGATGTTCCCACCGGCACGCATCCCTGGGTGACGGAATATCCAGAACTCCTCGATGCGTCCTGGAAATACACAGGGAACATCGGGCACTGGGCACCGGTCACCGTGGACGCGGAACTCGGCCTGTTCTACGTGGCGACCGAAACGGCCACCAATGATTACTATGGTGGATACCGGCCTGGAGACAATCTCTTCGCCAACTCCATCCTCGCGCTCGATGCCCAAACAGGCGAGCGGAAGTGGCACTTCCAGCTGACGCACCATGAACTCTGGGACTACGACATCCCCACCGCACCGATCCTGGTCAACCTCCAGGTAGATGGCGGGCCCGTGAAGGCGCTCGTGGCGCTCTCGAAACAGGGCTTCGCCTACGTCCTCAACCGCGAGACGGGTGCTCCGGTCTGGCCCATCGAGGAGCGTCCCGTGCCCACGTCAGACGTCCCGGGCGAGTGGACGTCGCCGACCCAACCTTTTCCAAGCAAGCCACCGGCATTCGAGCGACAGGGCGTTCTGGAGGAGGACCTCATCGATTTCACGCCAGAACTTCGAGCCGAGGCTCTGCAAATTGCTGAGAACTACCGGTTGGGTCCCCTGTACACGCCGCCGTCTATCGCGGAACCGGACGGCAACCGTGGGACCCTTGCACTACCCAGTGCGGGCGGAGGCGTGAACTGGCCGGGCGGTGCGGTAGATCCGGACGAGGGCATTCTCTTCGTGCCCTCAGCCACGCGCCTGCAACTCTTCGCCCTGCGAGACGGCACCGAGGGAACCGGGGTCCGCTACCACATCTCATTCGCGCAAGGCGCCCCGAGAGTGCGCGACCTTCCCCTCATCAAACCACCCTACGGCCGGATCACCGCAATCGATCTCAAGGCAGGAGAACTGCTATGGCAAATTCCGCACGGTGAGACTCCGCGCTACATCACCGAGCACCCTGACCTACAGGGCGTGGACATACCCAGCACGGGGATACCGACACAGGGTTCCGGTCTTCTGGTCACATCCACGCTCCTCTTCTCAGGCGAGGGAGCACGCGGTGCCCCGTTACTCCGCGCCTATGACAAGCGGACGGGAAACGTGGTGCACGAGATCCAGCTCCCTGGCGGGCCGACCACTGGATTCCCCATCACCTATATGGCCGGTGGGAAGCAACACATCGTCGTGGCCGCACTGGATGAGGACAACATCGCCGAATTGGTCGCGCTCACACTGCCCTAGGAGCCTGGAGGGATCGACGGCTTCCGGTACGGCGCTAGCGCGGGGTCCAGACGAAGACCTCCCACGAACGCAACGGTTCCGGGCCAGGTCCGTCCATCTGCATTCCCGTTTGCGCCGACCACTGTTCGAGCAGCGGAATGCGTGCGTCGCCCACGACCTCCTCTGCTCGCATGGCATACGTCTCGTCGCCAAAGCGCAGCCAGCCATCGCCGCCGCCCTCTCTGACGCGCTGCGCCCAGTAGCCGCCGTCGGGCCGCGTGGCGGTGATGACGTTATCCGGTGTCCCGGCGTAAGCAAGATAGACGACAAAGGGGGGAAACCCGGCCATCTTCATGACCATCGGGCCCTGATGAGCATCATTGAGTGGCGTGAAGTCGCTCGGGGCGGCCGTATCAACGCCGCCAATAATGACCCCAGGTGTGCGGGCCAACCCCTCGTTACCCAGATACGGAGCGGTGAACACCCAGGCGGCGATACCCACCAGTAGTACCGCTCCAACCACTGTCCCTACGAGTGCCCGCTTCTCCATGCATATCCTCCGTCTCGATCCTCGTCGTGTGCCGTGCCCCAAGAGTCTGGCACGATTGCACGTTTCCCGGAAACAGGGCCTCACGCCAGAGGTCCCGAACGCGAGTCCCTCGCCGGATGATATTGCAACCGGACGCTTTCCCGAACCAGGTCAGCTTCCCCTCCCGAAGGTTCCCGCGACCCGAATAGGAGACCACTGCCGACCTTCAGCATCGCCGGCGTCTCGGTCGCCACACCGGCCTTGACCTCAGTCCCCAAGGCGGGCATTCTCCATACGACATGCCCGATTGGACGGGTCGCCTGCGCGCACCGGCGGAACAATCGCTAGATGCGGGTCTGGGACGCGAGGTCGAGCGTAGACGTGAACCGGTCCAGGAGAGCTGTGCACTCCCACCAGAGAAACATCCTCCGGCCGAACCCTCTCAATCCAAGGAGGACCCGTGGGTCATATCCGTCTCACCCTCGCGATGGCTGCCTGTTTACTCGCCCTCGGCGTTCTGATCCAGTCCCAGACCCAACCGCCGCCCGTCGATCCCCGGGACATGACCATGAGCATGCCGGGCACGTTCACGGTCGCGAGCGTGGGCGACCTGATTATCCGCCGCCCCGCCTCCCAGTCCGCCGACCCGGCGGTCCGCTCGGCGCTGCGTCATATCCGCGAGGCGGATCTCGCCGTGGGGAACCTGGAAGGATCACTCAGTCATTTGCGGCAGTTCGACGGTCCGATGAATAGCTTCATGGGTAGCCACGAGGTAGCCGCAGACCTCAAGGCCATGGGATTCGACATGGTGAACCGCGCGAACAACCACCTATTCGATTCCGAAGCGGTCGGCATGTTCGCGACGAACGCGTTACTCGACGAGGCGGGCGTCACCCATGCCGGCTCTGGCAAGAATCTCGATGAGGCCGCCGCGCCCGCGTTCCTTGATTTGCCGGCGGGCCGGGTGGCCATGGTGGGCATGCACACCCCGACGTTCGTCCTCCATCAGCGGCTCGCCGCGACCCACCGCAACGGCAATCTCGCCGGACGCGCCGGCCTCAACATGCTGCGTTACACCGAAACCATCCTTCTCAGCCCGAGGCAGCTCGCCGCACTCCGCCAGGTCCGCGACGAACTCTTGGACTACCAGGGACGCTACGACAACCCCCGACCGATGCCGGTCGACGAGCCTGCAGATCGGCTGCGATTCTTCGCCTCAAATTCTGGCCGCGAGGACCCAACCTACCGGGCAGCCGGACCGGGCGAGGTGCCAGGCACGGTGGACTATGCCATGAACGAGGCCGATGTGACACGTATCCTCCGCAGCATTCGCGCGGCCAAGACCTACGCCGACTTCGTGGTGGCGACCATGCACGCACACCAGGGGCAGTCCGTGCTCGAACGCATGCACTTCGGCACGCACCCGCCGGCGTTCTACGTCGACCTCGCGCACCAGGCGATTGACAATGGCGCCGACGTATTCGTCGGGCACGGGGTCCAGATGCTGCGTGGCATCGAGATCTACAAGGGGAAACCGATTTTCTATGGACTCGGCGAGTTCTTCCGCGAAGGCCAATGGGCCCTCGACGTGCAAACAGGGATGACGGATCCGACACCACAGTCGACCCGTCAGCGATTCGCACGGGCATTCGACGGCACGTCGCAGAGCCTCGAAAGCCTGGTGGCGGTCACCCGCTACGAAGCCGGTGCGCTGGCGGAAGTGCGACTCCACCCTGTCGAGCTGGGCGTGGATTTGCCAAACTCCAGACTGGGTATTCCACGCACTGCGTCACCCGAGTTGAGCCGAAAGATTCTCGAACGAATGCAGCGCCTGTCCCGTGAGTTGGGCACCACGATTGACATCAATGGCACCGAAGGCGTCATCAGATTCTGACACGCGAGTATCGTGCTGATCCAAGCCATCGTCATGCGAAAAACGGTATCCTCCGTAATCAGCCGGACCCGACCGTATCTGCATCGGGAGCACGCGCGGTCGCACGCTGATCACGCGCAGAGGAAACGCTGCTCGAGCAACAGTACCGTGGGCGTCCACGTGGAACCCAGCGAACCCCAAGCGAGGACAATGATGACGAAACAAACCAGTCTCACGATGGTGGCCGTACTCGCGGCCTGGACGATGGCCTGCGGCGGGGCGCCGGAGGAACCACCAGAAGAACTCGAGGTCGGCGAGGCGGCAGGGGTGGGACGGATCCTGCGAGTGGATCCCCGCTTCGATTCCCTGGTCCCGCCCGGGGCCACAATCGAAAAACTGGCCGAGGGTTACGAGTTTACGGAGGGTCCGGTCTGGATCCGCGGAGAATCCCGACTCCTCTTCTCGGACGTCCGGGCGAACGCCATTCACCAGTGGACGGAAGCCGAGGGGGCGAGCCCGTTCATCGACCCGGTGTTCGAGGGGGATCGCGAGGGGCTCAGATCCATTTCCTCGAACGGGCTGGTTCTAGACAGTGAAGGGCGGCTCGTGATCTGCGAGCACGGGAATCGCCGCATCTCGCGGATCGAGGCGGACGGCAGCCGGACGGTGCTCGTCGACAACTACGAGGGCAATCGCCTCAACAGCCCGAACGACGCCACCTTTGGTGCGGACGGATCACTCTACTTCACGGACCCCTCGTACGGCCTGGAGGGGCTCGAAGAGTCACCGCTCCGCGAACTCGACTTCAACGGCGTCTACCGCCTGCGCCCGGACGGTGAACTGGAGCTACTCGTCCGTGACCAGTCACGTCCCAACGGCATCGCCCTCTCCCCTGACGAAACGCAGCTCTTTGTGGCCAACTCCGATGAGAACGAGAAGATCTGGATGGTCTACGACCTTGACGAGAACGGGGCCTCGAACGGACGGGTCTTTTACGATGTCAACGACCAAACCGACGCCGGAGCCGCCGACGGCATGAAGGTCGACCTCGCGGGCAACCTCTTCGCGACTGGTCCGGGCGGCGTCTGGGTGCTGGGATGGGATGGCGTGCATCTGGGCACCATCATGCCGGGAGAGGTGGTCGCCAACGTCGCCTGGGCGGAAGACGGGCAGACGCTCTATATGACAGCGAGCACCGGGGTGTACCGTATCCGGCTCGCGACCGGGGGGACCGTGGCCGGCAACCCGACCGTCGTCATGCAGACGAATCACGGTGATGTCACGATGGAGCTCTTCCAGGATCGCTCCCCGATTTCCGTTGGGAATTTTCTGCAGTATGTCTACTCCGACTTCTATCCAGACACCATCTTCCATCGGGTCATCGACGGTTTCATGCTGCAGGGTGGTGGCTTCCAGGCCGACCTGACGCGTAAATTCGCCCGCGAGCCCATCCCGAACGAAGCCGACAACGGGATCAGCAATACCCGTGGAACCGTCGCCATGGCGCGTACGAACGCCATCAATAGCGCGACCTCGCAGTTCTTCATCAACGTCCGCGACAACGCGGGCCGCGGGCTCGATCACCGCGGCGATACACCGGAGGAGTTCGGATACGCCGTCTTTGGCCGGGTCACGGAGGGGATGGATGTCGTTGACGCCATCGCAGCCCTGGAGACGCGTCCCCAGGGTACTCACCAGGATGTGCCGATCGATCCCGTGATCATCAACGCGATCACCGTGCAAGCCCCCTAGGAGGGCCGTCGTACGCGAACCAGATGGGGCCAACGGTGTCGCGCCGTGGCCCCGTCCTCTCTCAATCGCACATACGCCACCGGCGTGCGTCCTCTCTTCGCGCACCCGATACCCGCAAGGTATTGGTCTAGCGCCCGAGCACGCGGTCAACCAGAGCTGATCGCGCGTCAGTGTCGAGATAGGGGTCCAGCGTTACGAGTGCATCCATCGGAGCGGCCGTATTGATGACATAGGCCGCCGGCACACGGGTGACACCCGCGAGGGTCACTCCCCAGGGCGTCGCGTCAGCGCCTTGCGAGGTGGAAAAGAACACCAGCGTTTCCGTGTCCAGGTCTAACTCGATCCGGATCGACGGATAACTGTCGGTC
>JAYZGM010000030.1:0-9961 GCA_036336225.1 Acidobacteriota bacterium
TCATCGAGGTGCATCCTGATCCGGAGCAGGCGCTCAGTGACGGAGCCCAATCGATCTTTCCCGCGCAGTTCGACCGGCTCATGGCTGAGCTTCGGATCATCGGGCCCGCCATCGGGCGGAGCGTCTGTCTGGAGCCGGTCGCACATCGGGGATGGGGGACCTAGCGAGGCCGGGTCGAGGATCCGCGCGCCGTCGGACATGTGAAGGGTTGACATCGGACGTGACGAGCCCAACAAGAACACTACCGGTGATTCAACCGGGCACATCCGCAACACCACCCCCGTTTGACAAGGTGGCGATCGTGGGGCTCGGTCTAATTGGCGGGTCGATCGCCCTGGCGGTCAGACACCACTGGTCAAGTTGCTTGGTCATCGGTGTCGACCGGAAGGACGTGCTCGAACAGGCGATGGTGCGTCATGCCATCGACGTGGCAGCCGATGACCCGGTCGTGATGGCGGAGGCCGATCTCGTCATTTTGGCCGCACCGGTCGAGCAAAATATCGACCGACTCGGAGAGCTCGATGACTGTGTGACCACGCCGGCGATTGTCACCGATGTTGGGAGCACTAAACGGACGACGGTCGAGGCCGCGCGACAGCTTCCCAGCCGGTTCACGTTTGTCGGGGGACATCCGCTCGGTGGGGCGCCGCGGGGGGGAATCGAGTATGCGCGGCCGGATCTGTTTGTCGGACGGCCTTGGTTGTTCACCCCTGATGGTGATGGGGCGGCTGGGGCCCTCGAGCGTCTCTCCATGTTTGTGCGCACGCTCGGGGCCGAGCCCCATGTGGTCGACCCCGCCGAACATGATCGGCTGCTCGCCTTTGTCAGCCACTTACCGCAGCTCACCACAAGCGCCTTGATGCATGTCGTCGGGCGTGCCGCTGGAGAACGCGGCTTGGCGCTCACCGGTCGTGGTCTCTATGACGCGACCCGTCTGGCCTCCAGTCCGGCCGATATCTGGCGCGATATCTGTCGGTCGAACGCTGACGCAATCGGCCCCGCACTCGACGAGCTGATCACCGAACTGCAAGCGCTCAGAGGAGGACTCGACTCCAACACGGAGATCGACCGCATATTTGAATCAGCAGGCACGTGGCGAGCGCAGCTCGCCGCGTTACGTAAGCCGACCAAAGGATCCGTGTAGCTAGTCTGGGAATCCGCCACCCTGAATGGTGACGTTGGAACGCGCGAGGGCCACGACGTCGTCTCGTCTTTTCAAGAACAAACGAACCTCGTAGCGGCCCGCGCTCTGAAACGAGTGTCCGCGCGAGAACCGGCGTCGAATCTCGCTCACACCCGGCTCATAGGGCTCGCAGTCAAAGATACTCTCTGACCGTGTCCCGTCGTCCCAGTCCCACTCTGCTTCGACGCAATAGAAATCTTCGTGGTCGTCGGGACCACCCCGCAGCAGGCCTGTGAAACGGATCTCGGCCGGGGCAAACGCTACATTCGGGCGTCCCCGTAGAGTTAGCTCAGGCCGTTCGTCGTCTTGAGCCAGCATGCTGGCCGGTGTCCCGACAAGCGACGCGATCAACAGGGCGCTAAAGAGAACTCGTCCGAAGACGGAGGCATGGTGGCCGAACATGATTTGATTGTAGCGCATCTGTGGGTACGCGTGGAGCGGCTATAATCCGCCGATGCATACGGCACATGACACTCCCCCCATTGCCTGTCGGTCCGGGCCCCTGAGCGAACTCGAAGCCGATCTCCTTTGTCTTCCGCTCTTGAGTGACGCTGACAACGACCACGTGCGCGAGCTTGACGCCGCGGTGGGCGGAGCCATCGGTCGGGCTCGGGCGTCCGGTGAGCTCAGCGGCAAACCGCACGAGCAGTTTTTCGCCGACGTGTCGGATGTCTCGTGGCGTTGTCGACGTGTGTTGGTCGTGGGTGCCGGGCCGGCGGCGGACTACACTCCGACACGGGCTCGTTTGGTCGCCGCCACGGTCGGTATGACCGCCAGAAGTCACCGGGCCGTCCGTCTCGGTGTCGTATTTGCGGGGGTGGAGCAGGGGGCGGCGGCGTTTGTGCAGGCCACCACCGAAGGACTCTTGGTTGGAGCATTTCGTGACCAACGGTTCAAGTCGGGAAGCCCTGAGACCCCACCGATCACCCAAATTGAGTTGATGGTCGCGGGCCCCACGCTCGAACCCGCCCTGGCGGCTGTGACCCGCGGGACCGTGCTCGGGAGCGCGGTGAATCTCGCTCGTGAGCTCTCGAATGAGCCGGGCAACCTGTTTACGCCGAGGGTTTTTGCGGATCGCGCGATTGAGTTGGTGACCGGTCCACAGACAACTGTGGAGATATTCGAGGAAGACGCGATCGCGTCCCACAAGATGGGACTTGTGCAGGGCGTCGCGCAGGGAAGCGCCGAGCCCCCTCGGGTCATCGTGATGCGGTATCAGCCTGTGGTCGATACGCGGGGCCCGGTGCTGGGGCTGGTAGGCAAGGGCGTGACGTTTGATAGCGGCGGGATTTCGATCAAGCCGTCCGAGGGGATGGACCGGATGAAGCGAGACATGGCAGGTGGCGCGGCCGTGGTCTGCGCGATGAGGGCCATCTCGCAGCTGGCACCACGGATTCCAGTCATCGGCATCGTCCCGGCCGTGGAGAACATGCCTGGGGGGCGGGCCATCCGTCCCGGAGATGTGCTGACCGCGGCCAACGGGAAACGGGTCGAGGTTCTCAACACGGACGCTGAAGGGCGGCTCATCCTTGCCGACTCATTGACTTTGGCCCAAGAACTGGGAGCCACGCACTTGGTGGACATAGCCACGCTTACGGGTGCCTGTGTGGTGGCCCTCGGACACCACGCGTCCGGTCTAGTCGGCTCGCCCACGCCTTGGGTGGAGACCGTCCGCGCCACCGCCGAGCGAGCGGGAGAGCCTCTGTGGCCGCTGCCGGCGTTCGACGAATAGGCGGAACAACTCAAGAGCGACACCGCGGACCTGGCGAACATCGGAGGGCGAGCGGCGGGTGCAATTACCGCGGGTATGTTCCTCAAGGCATTTTGCGGAGACCGGCCGTGGGCCCATCTCGACGTGGCCGGCACCGCCTGGTACGAGGACACGAAGCCCTATCATGGAAAAGGCGCGAGCGGAGTAGGAGTCCGCACCCTCGCGTTGTTACCTTTT
This sequence comes from Acidobacteriota bacterium, assembly GCA_036336225.1. Taxonomy (GTDB): domain Bacteria; phylum Acidobacteriota; class Vicinamibacteria; order Vicinamibacterales; family UBA8438; genus JAJEEA01. The sequence goes on from JAYZGM010000030.1 coordinate 3,132, forward strand.
GAAGCGGAGTTTGGCCAGGACGCCGGCAGAGAAGCTCGTTAACGACGGGACGCTAGTTGTTATTGTCGGCGACCAGGGCGCGGGTCGGTTTCGGCTGGGGTTGATTCTCGAGACTCGACTCCAACAGCCGTCGTCGGTCCGGTCACAGTCGGCGTCGGTCGGCGGGTGCGCGGCTTTCTCGTGAGTGGTCAGAAACGAGATCTCGGTCAGCACGCTCGGCATGCTGGCCTCGGTCAGCACGACAAACGGTGCACGTTTGACCCAAGGTCTTGAGCCTCTGGGTGTAGATCCCGAATCTTTCGACCGCTGGACGACTTCCGCAAAAGCTCGTGACTCGGCGACCGCGTTGTCGATGGTGAGCGATTGCGCAAGCTGAGCAAATTGGGCAAGCGGTTCGAGGATCCCGCGTTCTCGCGAATGGCGACCGCTTGTGACGTAGGGTCACCCATCAGGTCCAGATAATACAGTTCCACCGGCGGGAGCAGTTCTCCGCCGCGTTCGCATGGATAGATCAGAAGAGATCGGTACCCATCGAGTGGGCGAGTTCCGTCCGCGTGCGTAACGACAACGATTCGTCCTGTGGACGTGTGAGAACCATCTTGATGCCTGTCTCGTTTTCTAGCCGTGCTTCGAGACGTTCCGCGATATCGAGCACTAGCGCCGATTCAATCGGAGTGTTGGATCGGGCTCCCGGGGTCAAACCCGCCGTCGCCTGGTTCCAGCACGATCCGACGAAAGTCCGACCCCAACTGACGAGCCAGCGACGTTGGTCGATCGCGTCGAAGTAAGGGACGGACAGAGTCAGCTCGTCGAACGGCTTCGGTCCCACTATTGACCTCAATCCGACAAAGCCTTTGGCGGGTCACCGCAGCTGCATGTCGACTTCTTTGAAGTAGTCGGTTCCGACCAGCACTTCCCGGGCCTTTCCGCTGCCTCCCGCAGAGACAAGACCGTCGACTTCCATCATGTCGACGAGTCGTGCCGCGCGGCTGAACCCGATACGTAGTCGGCGTTGAAGATACGAGATCGAGGCCTGACCAGCCGCCACCACGATCCGCGCCGCTTCGTCATACAGGTCATCGCGTTCGAACGCGGCGACCTCGCCCTGTTTTTCCTCAGCGGTGATGGCGGCGTCGTAGGCTGGACGCCCCTGTTTTCGTAAGAAGCCGCACACCCGTGCGGTTTCCTGCTCCGAGATATAGGGACCATGCACCCGGACGACCCGTGAGGACGCGGGGGGCAGATAGAGCATGTCTCCGCGCCCCAAGAGCTGCTCCGCCCCGTTGCCGTCGAGAATGGTGCGAGAGTCCACTTTGGATGAGACGCGAAACGCGATACGTGACGGGAGATTGGCCTTGATGAGCCCCGTGATGACATCCACCGACGGCCGCTGGGTCGCCAGAATCAGGTGAATCCCGACGGCGCGGGCCATCTGTGCCAGACGCGCAATGGACTCCTCAACCTCGTTGCCGGCCAACATCATCAGATCTGCCAATTCATCGATGGCGAGCACGATGTATGGCAGTGGCTTAGGTTGCTCCTCGGCGCCAGATTCCTGGGCGGGTTGCGGGTGTTTTGCGCGCTCCAGGAGCTGCTGTCGTATATTCCGATTGAATTGAGCTAAATTTCGAACCCCTTCGGCGGCCAGCTTTTTGTAACGCTCTTCCATCTCATGCACCGCCCACCGCAGCGCGTTCGCAGCCATCTTGGGTTCGACGACCACCGGGGTGAGCAGATGCGGAATATCCTCATACATCCCAAGTTCAAGCCGTTTTGGGTCGATCATAATGAAGCGGACGTCATCGGGTGTGGCGCGATACAGGATGCTCGTGAGCATAGCGTTCATCGACACGCTCTTGCCGGTTCCGGTCGAGCCAGCGATCAGCAGATGGGGCATCGTGGCGAGATCACCGGCGATCGGCTCGCCGTGGATCAGCCGACCCAAGGCGAGCGCGAGCATCGACTCGCTTTCACAGTACGGCTCTGATTCGAGCATCTGTCGTAGGGATATTTGCTCTCGGACCCGATTGGGAATCTGAATCCCGACGGTCGATTTTCCGGGGAGCCGCTCGATCAACACGGACTCGGCTTGCATGGCGAGACAGAGATCGTCGGCCAAGCCGGTCACCTTGCTGTACTTCACGCCCGCGTCTGGTTTGAACTCAAACGTGGTGACAACGGGACCGGGATGAATTTGAATCACCTTCCCCTCCACGGCGAACTCGTGACACTTGTTCTCCAGGTGTCGTGCGTTCTCGAGGAGCTCTCGTTCATCAAACTTGTGGTGCTCGCGAGGGGGATCCAAGAGCGACAACGGCGGCAGCTGGAAGGAGCCCTGCAGTCGCTCGACCGGTGTCCGTCCCGGCGGATCGGGAAGGGGTAACGGTTGAGGTGCTGGTGGGGTGCCGGCGATCGCGGGGGACTTCCTCTTCGATTGTCGTTCCCCGGAGCGCTTTTTCTGGCGTCTCGGGGGACCGGCGGCACTCTTGGCCAAGACCTCTGTGCGAGCGGATGAGGCGCCGGTGCGGCGCAGATGTTTCTGGACCACATCACGCCGCTCTCGGGCGCGACGCCGGTCGCCCCACCAGACTCGGAGACTCTCCTGAATCCGGGAGCTGGTTTCGCCCGCTCGAGTCGCCGAGAGGCTGAAGAGCTGGCCAAACGACAATTGGGTCATGAGGAGGAGCGCCAAAAACAGAAGGGGCAAGATCAGAATGATGGACCCGGTCCGGTTGAGATACTCGGCGAGACCATCCGCGAGCCAGCCCCCGATATACCCGCCGGCCCGAAACGGCCGCTCGCTCTGCTCGAACGCACCAAACGCAAGAGTGGTGAACGACGCGGTGCAGGCCGTCGTCAGCGTCAGCCCGATCACTTTCGTGTACACGGCGGCAATCGGCTTGCACCAGAAGTAGTGCCAACCGAGGGACACCAACACGGCCGGCAGCAGATAGGCGCTAAACCCGACCAACTGGTAGGACAGCTCGGCCAGAAAGGCCCCGACCCGGCCCGCGAAATTGGCGGGAGGCTCCGGTCCGGTGGTGGTAAAGAACCACACCGGGTCGGCCGGATCGTAGGTCGTCAGCGCGATGAGTATGAACAACGCCCCCGCGAACAACGCGATGCCCACGAACTCACTGACCCAGCGCGATAATGCAGATCCAGACACCCGTCAGACCTCAATAATGACCGGCAACACGAGGGGCCGGCGCCCCACACTCTTGCGAAACAGACGCTGGAGCTCTATTCGCACCCGTTCGGTGAGCAGGTCGTGGTCGGCCCGCTCGTCCGGCCCCGCTGTCTCGATGATCTCGGCCAGCAACCCCGGAATCGTGTCGAGGAGAGCCCTGGTTTGTTCATCGACCGCGACACCGCGCGTGACCACCTCGGGGACCCCCTCAACGAGTCCTGGTTGGCGATTGACGGCCACGACCGGCACGACGATCCCATCGGCCGCCAGATGTCGCCGGTGGCGCAACACGTCCTGACCGACCTCTCCCGACCGCGCCCCGTCGATCAACACGCGTCCGGCGGGCACCCGGCCCTCGAGACGTCCCTCACCGGGCGCCAAGCGGATCATGTCCCCATCTTCGGCCGTAAGCACCGCCGTATGTCCGTTTGTCACTTGTGCGGCCACTCGCGCATGTTCGGCCAGACAGCGGTACTCCCCGTGTATCGGCACGAAGTAACGAGGTCTGACCAGGGACAGCATGAGTTTGAGCTCTTCGACGCTTCCGTGACCAGACACGTGCACAACGGCTCGCTCTTCGTGCACGACCCGCGCGCCTCGATGAGCGATGTGGTTCATGACGCGACCGATTGCCCGACGATTGCCCGGAATCGCGCGAGCGGAAAAGACCACGGTGTCGTCGGGTTCGAGGGTGACGTGTCGGTGTTCAGCGATGGCGATTCGCGTGAGCGCGGCGAGCGGTTCACCCTGTGAACCGGTGGCGATACAAACCACGCGGTCAGCGGGATAGTCCTTGACCTCGGTGTCTCGTATCTGCAGACCCGCGGGTAAACGCAGATACCCAAGTTGGGACGCAACCTGCGTATTCTGGACAAGCCCGCGTCCGACGAATGCGAGCTTGCGTCCAAACTGCGCCGCGAGGTTCGCGAGAATTTGAATCCGATGGAAGCTCGATGCAAACGTCGTGACGACGATCCGCCCGGTGCTACCACTGAAGACCGCTTCGAGTCCGGCGACGACGTCCTGTTCCGATCCGGTGAAACCAGGTCGCTCCACGTTCGTGCTGTCACCAAATAGCGCCAGGACTCCGTTGCGTCCCAGTTCGGTGAATCGGTGCATATCCAACGGTTTCCCGTCGAGCGGAGTGAGATCAAACTTGTAGTCGCCGGTGTGCAGGAGGACCCCGGCCGGGGTGTGAATCGCGATGGCGACACAGTCCGGCATACTGTGCGTCACCCGGACGAACTCAATCTGGAACTCCCCGACGGTGACCGTGGCGCCCGGTTCGATGGTCACACAGCGTTCTTCGGGATCGAGTCCATGTTCGGTCAGCTTGGAACCAACCAACGCGAGCGTGAGCGCGGTCCCGTAGACCGGACCCTCCAGCAAAGGCCAGACATAGGGCAGGGCGCCAACGTGGTCCTCGTGCCCATGGGTCAGAACGACGGCGGCCAGGGCACCGACGTGCTCATGGAGATAACTCAGGTCGGGGATGACGAGGTTAACTCCCGGTAGCTCCGGACCCGGGAACATGGCCCCGGCGTCGATGAGCACCGCGGTGTCACCCCACCTCACGAGCAGCATGTTCATCCCGAACTCGCCGAGACCACCGAGTGGTATGACATCAAGGGTTGGACCGGTGACAGGACCCGCTTGCTGTGAGGAAGACATGCCTTCAGTTCAGTCCAAGTGGTCGAAACTGTAGTGTAATGAATGGCTCTGGCGCCTCTCCTCGGCAGACGAGGGAGCAACCGAGCGCCGGGGAGACCGGCGGCACCGTTTGACCGGTGTCAGGCGTCTGGGTACGCCCGATGTAAGGCTACGTGCATTCCGGTCACGCGCTATCACAGCGGAGCCGGATCAGTTAGGGCGTTACTGTAGCACAGCTGCGGAGCGGCGCCGTTCGCGGTCTTGGGGGCTGACGCGATTTACGGTGTCGGAGGAGGCTTGCTGAGTCCGTCCGCCAGCCTCGCCAACTCCGGTAAATCGAGCGTTGCCGGGCGGCGGTCAGCCGCGATGTCGGCCCGGTCGAGGAGCCCTGATGCGGTCGTGTGCGAGACCTGGCTCATGACGGGCCCGAGCGCGTTCAGAATGGTCTTTCGTCGTCGGGTAAAGACCCCACGCACCAAACGTTCGAAGACGGTCGGGTCAGCTATGGCGACCGGAGATGGACGAAACGAGAGAGACACTACGGCCGAGCGCACCTTGGGCGGCGGTCGAAACGCGCCCGGTGGCAAGGACAAAACCAGCCTGGCATCAGCCGCCACGCGTGTCAGGATCGCCAGCGGGCCGTAGTTGCGTGACCCGGGTCTGGCCACAACTCGGTCCGCAACCTCACGCTGAAGCATCAGGGTGGCGTCGACGAAACAGGTTGCCCGTTGCTGGGTGTGGATGAGGTGTCCCAGGATGGGGGTGGAGATGTTGTACGGGAGGTTGCCCACCACTCGGACCAAACGGGTCGGGTGACTTGACCCGCTGCGTGGCAGGACCTCGCGGAGATCCTGGCGGAGGATGTCACCAGTGACCACGCTGACCGTCGAGGGTACGGTCGGGCGTAGCGTATCCGCGAGGTCCCGGTCAATCTCCACGGCTACGATGAGGGCCCCGGCTCTCGCCAAGGGTAGGGTCAGTTGCCCCGTGCCGGGTCCGATCTCGAGAAATAGATCGCGGGGGGATGGATTGATACACGCCAGCAGCTTCGACACCCATGCTGCTTCCAAGAAGTGCTGTCCGAAACGCTTCCGTGGCCGTGGCTTTCTGCGACCACCGTTCGCGGGCCACGGTGTCGTCCGTCGATTCACTTCTTTCTGGAGCCTTTCGGCGTCGCCGCGCGTACGCGAGGCCCTGTGCGTGCACCAGTGGTCGACGGAAAAAGGTGAGCCGGAGTTGAGGTCGCTTCCTGTGCCGCGTATCGACAGAGACGTTGTGCGTCGCATGTCTCACAGCGTGGCTTGGGTTTGCACACGCGACGCCCGTGCAGAATCAAGGTGTCGGAGGTGATGGTCCAGTCGGAGGGAGGCAACACTTCTCCGAGCTGTCGTTCCACGACGACGGGGTCGTTGGAGCTTGCGATCCCAAGACGATTGGACACCCGGAGGACATGCCGGTCGACCGGAAGCCCCGGTAATCCGAAGGCGTGACCGAGCACGACGTTGGCGGTCTTGCGCCCGACCCCGGGTAACCGGACCAGTGCCTCAAGCCGATTCGGAATCATTCCGTGATGTTCCTCGACCACCACGCAGGCCATCCCAATCAGCGATCGCGCCTTGGATCGAAAGAACCCTGTTGGCTGGATGAGGCGCTCAAGCTCTTGCGGGATCGCCCCGGCAAGCACGTTTGCGTTGGGGTAGCGGGTGAAAACAGCGGGAGTCACCTGATTCACCCGCTCGTCGGTGCATTGCGCCGACATGATAGTGGCGACCAGCAGTTCGTAGGCGTCGCGAAAAACCAGCTCGGTGAATGCGTCGGGATACTGTGTTCGCAACACCCGCACGATCCGCCTAGTGCTGGCCGGAGTGTGCACCGGAGTAGATATCGCCTTTGTCGTACGAGCCACGCGACATCCTATCCCGTACTGTCCTAGAGACAGCTGCACGCCGCACCCGGGGGTGTGGCGCACGGTCTCGTTCAAAATCGGGCC
>JAYZGM010000031.1:0-13642 GCA_036336225.1 Acidobacteriota bacterium
GCCCGTACAGCGGGTTGTGCAAAAACCGGAGGCCCCGTCAGCAGTGAGACGATGATAACCGCGCAGCCGAGACCACGGAAGGACCGTGGCGGCTCTCGCGCCCGAGCCGACGCCACGGGACGTCGGGGCACGGGTCCGTTAGGACCCTGACCGAAACAAAGAGTCCGATCTGGCTGCCGATGCATTTCGTCTCGGTGCGTGACTCGTCGGTTGCAGACTCCCGGTAGCCGCCCTCCTCACGCCTTGCGGGCCGAGCATCTGGACATCCAGAGTGGGTACCCCATTTTGAGCAGGGTTCCTAGCGCAGCACGTCAAAAACTCGGCTGAACTTGAGGGTGAGCGTACGACCGACCCCGGTTGGGATCTGACGTCGTGGGTCGAGCATGTCTTCGAAGTACCGAATGTCGTTGTAGACGATGAAGAGCCCCGTGTTGGCGTCTGACAGCAGACCGAAGCGAATATTCGACGACCACAAGTCGTCGCGGTCGTTGTACTGGACGAGGGCCTGAACAAACATCCGGGTATTGAATGAGTAGTTGACCCGGGCCCTGGTCAGGTTGGTCACGAACGCACCACCGGGAAGCTTGATATTGTTCCGACTCCAGGACAGCTCCGCGTTGATGGTCTCGCCAGCGCGCAGGTTGATTCGCGGTTCGATCTGGACGCGATCTCCCCCAAAAAACCCGCCAGCCACGGCGCGAATCTCGTAACTGATGGGCGCGCCCCGATTGGTGTTCAACCGTAGCTGTGCCTCGCCGTGCGAATACGTATCAGTCGGAACCGTGACTCCCGGGAAGATCTCAAACGGCGCCAAGACCCCTTCCTTCGTGATGTTCACGGCGGTGGCAAGTCGGGCGCCGTTACGCCATTCCATCGAGCTGTCGATATGGGTGTATTGGGTCTCTTGCTGTCCGGTCTCAAAATTAAGGATTGTAAAGTGACTCGCGTGGGGCGTCAGCTCGAGAATTCCGAGGGAGTTGTCGGGACGGAACCGAGTCCGGACGCCACCGTCGAGCCGCCGATATCCTCGTCGTGAATAAAACCCGACTTCGGGGTTGAAATTCGGACCGACCTCGGTGACCCCACCATTGAATCGATAGCGTTCCGACTCGTATTGGGCTGCGCCGGCATAGGCGTGGGTGTCCGCGCCCAGTCCCGGTGTGTCGGTCTCCGCCGCGAACCCAGACAGCGTACCCTTCTGTCCGATCCCCCACCGCCCATCCACGGCGTAACTCCGGTTGTAATCATCCTCCGAGGCAAGGCTCCCGGTGGACGAGCGGTTCACGACCATCGCCCCGATGTTCGAGCGGCTGACAAAATCTTGCCGCACACGGGCCACGGTGAAGTTGTTCCCCGGCACGCCGGTTGCGCCCACCGTGTCCGTTTGCATGTTCAAGAAGCCAATGTTGGTGTTGTTGCCAACTTTCCCGGATAGTCGCCCCCCCCCCAGGATTGGAATCTGGCTTCCGCCATCGATGCCGATACGACGACTGAAGAACACCTCCAGTTGACCGGGTTGTCCGACTGAGAACAGCCCTGCGTTTTCCAGGAAGAATGGTCGTTTTTCTGGAAAGAAGAGGTTGAACCGGTCCAGGTTGATCTGCTGGTCATCCACCTCGACCTGGGCAAAGTCAGTATTGTAGGTGAGATCGAGTGTCAGGCTCGGGGTAATGCTGTATTTGAAGTCCGCCCCGAAGTCGCCCAGCGCCGTGGTCGTGTCGGCCACGTCACGATGCACCGCTTCACCGAGCACGTATGGCGTGAGCTGGAGATTGCGTTGGGCGGGCACCTCAAGCCCTTCGAGCGTGCCCGCGAGCGAAAGACGATTTAAATTGAACTGCCGTGGCAACGGCGCCCAGAACGACTGCTCGTTACGATGACGGATATTCCGTTGGAAATTGAGCCCCCACACTTGACGGTCGGCCGACGGGTATCGGAGTGTCCGAAAGGGAATGGCGATCTCGGCCGACCATCCCATGTCCGACACGCGGGCGTCCACATGCCAAATTCCGTCCCAATTCAGATTGAATCCGCCACCTGACCCTCGTTGCTGCCGCCCCCCGCCTCCACCGAACCGCCCGCCTCCCTGGCCTTCGTTTGACACCTGTCCGTCATACTCGACGCCGGCCGGGTTGGTGCCGAACACAAACCCATTCTGCTTGTCTTGATACGTGTCGATGATTATCTGAAAGCTGTCGGTCTCGCTGAGCGAAGAATCACGACGGCTGTCGGCGACGATGATCGTGCCCGGATCGGCCACGTAGCAGGTGATCCCAAAGTAGAGGGTGTCGGCGGTATACACGATCCGAACTTCGGTACGCTCCGAAGCCGGTCGGCCCTCATCCGGGGTGTTCTGAACGAAATCGGTCAGTGGGATGGCATCGTCCCAGATCGAGTCGGCAAGCACCTCGCCATCGACGACGGGTGCCTCCACAACGCGAACGGCGTGGGCTGTGGGGAAGGGCGCAACCGCGAGCCCTCCACTGGTCACCTGCGCCGGAGACGGCGATGCGGTCACGAGACCGAGCAGGAACCACGAGCCGACGACGAGAAAGAGGCGGAGCAACACAGTCACGGGCTCTTGGCGACGTCGCTGGTTCTGGTGCGGGACGTCAGCGGCGGTCGGTCGGATCCCCATGTACCCGGACGGTCACGTTGGCTCCCGTCGCGAAGCTTCCGTCGTCAGCCACGGCGCGGATGATATATATGCCGGGGCGGCTGAACGTCGCCGTCGTGAATGCTTGACCATCCGCGAGATCTACAGGCACGACCGATGGGTCGAACATCACGGCCCCGGAGCCGCGATGCACAAGCCATGTGACCGCTAATCCAGTTTGGTAGGCGTTTCTCACCTTGACCATGTTCTGGTCGGTCGGTCCTCCGACGCCACTGGCGGCCCCGCTCCGGCGCCCCCCGATTGTGGGAAGGTCGTTCGGGAGAGGGGCGTACCCCCTCTGTCGGCGTTGCAGGCGGTCTGGTTGTGGCCCAGGTTGCCCATCATCACCTGCGAGCACCGTCAGGGTCACGGGGCGGCCGACGGTCGTGGTGACGGTGGTGTCGATGTCGAATCGAAGGGTGGGAGGCCGATTGGCAAACGCCTCTTGGCCGTCTCGTCCCCCGAGCCCCGCCCCTCGATTGGCTCGCCACACGCCTTCATCAACGACCCAGGTCGGCCAGAGTGAGCCCACGGCGGTGTAGGCGGTCCCGTCGTGAATCACCGTCCAAACCAGATCCTGATCACCCCAGTTGGCCGGAACTGTGACTGAAAACACAAAGTTCTGGCGTCTGGGATAAAAGAAGGCGGATTGACCTCGATCCGTCGGGCCTGGAGAAAAGTGGTTGTCCGGACCGACGGGCACGATCGGCGTCTCTTCGTAGTTCCGGTTCAGATACCCGAACCACATGGTGAACGTCCCGTCTTGGTTCTCATTCCAACCCTCGTAGACAGGCTGTACCGACTGGCCGGAGCGATAGACGGTCTGAGCGAGCGCCCCCGGAGCATCAGACCACAGCACCGCGGTGATCACGAGAACGACGAGCGACCACCGGTATCGGAAATTCGCAGCCATCGTTCTTAGTTGTCCGTCACCCGGGCTGCAAGCCGGGTATTAAGCTGCTCCTGATACTCCTCGTCGGACAACGTAAACCAGCTAATGTGGGAAAACGACATCTCATCAGTCGACCGATTGCCCCAGCCAACCCAGTTTCTCGGGTCGGCGGCCCAGCGGTTCGCTGTCGAGTTGTCATGCCAGCTGATCACGTGGAGTACGGTTCCCTTGGGCAACAACGGCTGCGCGTCATCCGCATAGTTGTAGGCGATGTGCCAGCCAAAATCCCAATTGGCGCAGCTCAACGTTTGCACACGACCATCCTGATAGATCGCCTCCAGACACTGGCGCTTCCCTAGGTTGTGAAGATGCGGCTGGAACACCGTGAGCCGTACATTGTCCTCCAAGAACGTATAGCCATCGGTGCGGACTTGACTCGCCCCCGGAGGTAAATCGAGGTCGGTGACCGAGCCGACCGAGCGCCGCACCAACGGATGCTTCGGCTCATACCCATTTGGATACAGCCATAGGGCGATACTCGTACGGTCGGTTGCATCCTCGCCAGCGGGATTCGCCGAATAGTGCATGTTCCACCGGAGTTTTGTTCCCGCCTCGATCAAACGACCCGTTCCGTCGGGATGCACGTCGCCTGTCTTGCCCAGAGCGTACTCACTGAGAAATGCCTGCTCCTCGGGAGCCGAGTCTTGGAACATCGTCGTCGTGGCATGATGGACCACTGGGAACCCTTCGATGGACGGCTTGGTTTCATATGCCTTGATCCACCGATCCTCGGTGAGCCCAGTGTCGCTCACGAACTCGACCCACCAGTTCGGACTGTTGGCCGGCACGGTGAACGGCTCGGGAATGGGTACGACAAGGTCCGGCTCTCGACCCAGTTCGTCCTGAAGGGTCCACGCATAAATGTCGGTGTCGAACGTGACCGCCGCCGGCATATCGGTCGGGTCACCTTGTGGCGCCCCCGCGTCGACCCAGGCCGCGATGGTGGCAATTTCGTCGTCGGTCAGCCCCTGGTCATCCTTGAAGCGCTGAATCCCGACACTGCGGTCGATGAACCACGGCGGCATTGACCGGGTCATGACTTTCTGTTTTATCGAACGGGCCCACGGGCGGGCGTCGGCATAGCTGAGCAGTGACATCGGTGCAATCGAGCCGGGTCGGTGACACACCTGACATGCCCGCTGAAAGATCGGCGCGACGTCTCTGGCGAACGTCACCTCATGTGATTGCGCCCAACCGGCCGCAGGGGCCCCGAGTATCCCGAGCGTCATCACCCCGGCGGTGCCCCAGACGGCCGAACGTGTCCTGTATCGGTTCGCAGCTGCGCTCATCTCGTGGTCCCCTTGGATCGCGGCGTGTTTGCGTCGCATTATAGACGCAGAATCGTATTCTGTCGGCGGTTGTATGTCTTGAATCGGCCCGGCCCGGTAGATGGATGACCGAGCGGTCTCTCGTGAGGAGGTCTCTACTGGCCGGGTCGTGGACGAGCACGGTCGGCCGGTGAGCCGACAGATCTACTCACGGCAGGGGTCTGGGTGCTCGCGGACCGTGGTACGAGCTCCGCCGCTTCGGCATGTGGCTCAGACCGCGTTGCACTTTGGTCAAGAATGTCCACGTTACTCCCTCGTCTGATCTTGCCAGCCGGGACCGCATCACTCGCCGGGTGTTACCACGGGTGGCTAGGGCGCCCAGGGGAACATCGGCTTCAGGGGATAGCCCGTGTCATCGAGCAACCAGGCCGGCCGTTGGCGTGACACAGCCACCTGCCGTGCGAGGGTGATGGCCTCGGTCAGCGAGTCGCGTTGGCCGTGCGTGTCCGCGCCCAAGTGAATGGTCCAGCAGGTTCCGCCGTTCGGATCCGGGATTTGGTGACAGATAACGTCGTCGTCCTCGTTGGGTGGCTGCATCATGACTGGTGTTTCGGCCCAACGGCACCCCAGCACCAGCGGATCAGCGAGCGGGTTACACCGCCCCATAGGCGATCATCGCCTCGGCTACCTTGACAAACCCGGCAATATTGGCCCCCTGCACGTAGTTCACCCCACCGTGGCCATCGTCGCCATACTCGCAGCACTTGTCATGAATCTCGCGCATGATCGTCCGGAGCCGTTCGTGCACCTCTTCGCGTGACCAGCTCATGCGGAGCGCGTTCTGACTCTGCTCGAGACCGGAGACCGCAACCCCGCCGGCGTTCGCGGCTTTCGCCGGACCAAACAACACACCGGCCGCCTGAAACCGCTCCGTCGCCTCGAGACGACACGGCATGTTGGCGCCCTCTCCGACCGCTATCACACCGTTGCTAATGAGGGCCTCGGCCTCCTCTGCATCGACCTCATTCTGCGTCGCACACGGGAGTGCCACATCGCACGGGACCTGCCACGGCCGCGCGTTTTCGTAGTAGGCGCAGTTGAACCGCTCCGCATACTCCGAGATGCGTCCACGTCGTACCTCTTTGAGATCCTTCACGAAGGCGAGCTTCTCTTGGTCGAGCCCGTTGGGGTCGTGGATGTAGCCACCGGAGTCCGAGAGCGTGACGACCGTCGCTCCGAGGTCGATCGCCTTTTCTACCGCATAGGTCGCCACGTTGCCCGAGCCACTGACGACACAGGTCTTTCCAGCCAGCCCGTCTCCTCGACGGGTGAGCATGTTCTCCACGAAATACACACACCCGTAGCCGGTGGCCTCCGTCCGCACGAGGCTCCCCCCAAACGCGAGGCCTTTGCCAGTGAGCGTGCCGGTGAAACGATTGTTGATTCTCTTGTATTGGCCAAAGAGATAGGAGATCTCACGAGTCCCAACCCCGATATCGCCGGCCGGCACGTCAACGTCCTCGCCAATGTGACGAGCCAGCTCCGTCATCATGGAGTGACAAAACCGCATGACCTCCGCGTCACTCTTGCCTTTGGGATTAAAATCGGATCCGCCCTTGGCGCCGCCCATCGGAAGACCGGTAAGACTGTTCTTGAAGGTCTGTTCAAATCCGAGAAATTTGAGCACCGACAGGGTCACGTTGCGATGAAATCGGAGCCCGCCTTTATAGGGGCCGATGGCATTGTTGAACTGAACCCGATACGCCCGATTCGTCCGGACCTGATTCGCATCGTCAAGCCAACATACGCGAAAAATGATGATTCGGTCGGGCTCGGTCATTCGTTCCAGGATTCCACTCTGCACGTAGCTCGGGTGCTCGCGCATGAACGGAATTAACGAGCGCATCACCTCACGCACCGCCTGATGGAACTCTGATTCGCCCGGATTGCGACGGACCACGCCACGCATGAAGCTGTCAATGTCGAGCTCGGCCATAGGACGGGTTCCTTGCGAAACGAAGGTGAGTTGAACGTGACGCGAGGCTGCGACCAGACGAAAAATGGGCTAGACCGACGAGCCGGGTAGAGACGGTGAGACGACTCCTCGGTCCAGCCTTTCCGGCAAAATCAGACGCCACAGCTCATGTCATCGCCACAGCACTGCGGAGACTTGATCTTCCCATGACCGTCCGGGCACTTCGCAATGTCGACCGAGTTCCCGCCGTCGAGCTGGAGGGTGTCATGCACGAGCTCTTTTCCGCATTTTCCGCAGGTCATGGTGCCGACGCTCATGCCGCACTTCGAACAAGTGTAGATCGCCACGTTATCGCTCCTTCTCAGATGTTCTGGTAGATGGTCCGTTAGGCGCCGGATGGGATCGTATCATCGCCTCCGGAGGATGAAGCGAGTTCGGCAAGCTTCTTCAGTGCCCGCGATACGCCAACATACTCTTCGTATCGACGCTGATAGTGTTCGAGCTTCTGCTGTTCTAGGTGCTCGAGTCTGGTCTTGAGCCCCGGGATCGTTGTCGCCTCCGCCCGTTCGAGTTTGGTCTCGATGTCGGCCGTCATCGTGCGATGCTCCACGTCCTGATGCCGCTCCCACTCGAGCCAATCGGCGGTCCATCGAGCGTGGGCCGCTTCGATGTCAGCTGGGCTCCAGGGAAAGGGCTTCGATGGATCCGCGCTGAGAGCGGCGAACGCCTCAGCGAACTGCCGTCGCATGGCACACGCAACCGGATACCATGCGAGAAGTACCCGTGGGTCTGACTGGGCCCGCTCGATCGGAGGACCGAAAGTGGCACACAGGCTGAGTAGCTGGGCGTCCCGGCGGCGGGCGCGTAGCGTCGCTCTCACCCAGAGCACGCCCAGCAGAAGGGTAGAGACAACCGAGAGAACGGCGAGCCAGAGCATCTACTCCTAGCCGCCCGTGGTACACGGCCCACTGCCTTTGAACGGCGTTGCATCCCGCAATGGGACGCCGTTCGGCTTTGGTCCAGTGAGGTCGAAAACACCCAATTTATACCCCCGTCTCCTCTTGCCAGCCGGGCTCACCGTCGCATTCCTTACCACGCAGGGAGACACCACGGGCGGCTCGTAGCTAGGTCTCGTATTGAAGGCCGACGAACAGTGGTGTTTCACCGAGCTGGTCTCGACCATTCAGAAAGACCAATTCAACCAAGAACGCAAGCCCGACCACCTCACCCCCGGCCTTCTGCACCAGGTCTCTTGCCGCGCGCGCCGTGCCCCCAGTGGCGAGCAAGTCGTCCACGATCAGGACCCGTTGCCCGGTGTCGATCGCATCGGTATGAATTTCAAGGACGTCGGAGCCATACTCCAGTTGATAGGACTGCTGCAGCGTGTCAGCGGGGAGCTTCCCAGGTTTTCGTACAGGAACAAAACCGGTTCGCAAGCGATCCGCGATGGCCGCGCCCAGAATAAATCCCCGGCTCTCGATCCCCACGACCACATCAACCCGTTGGTCCCGAAACGGCTCGGTCAATCCGTCGAGCGTCTCTGTAAAACCGGCCGGATCACGTAACAGCGTAGTGATGTCATAAAACAGGATCCCGGGCTTCGGGAAGTCCGGGATGTGTCGGATCTTTGTTTTCAGGTGTTCCATGTGGAATCCGGACCTTGCCCTCTCCTGAATCCGATTCTGCCCGTGTACGCAATACCTCAGTCCACGTCCGCCACGATGTGAAACCCGGTCGAAGACGCGCCGGGCAGGATCTCCGTCACACTGACCTGATCGACGCGTCCACTGAGCGGCCCCTCGTGCAAGACACGTTCAAAACGCGTGAGGGCGTCGTGTTCGCCTTCGACCTCAACCTCAACGTGACCATCCCCCCGATTTCGCACGAACCCGGACAGACCCTCGCGGGTGGCCGCGGCCCGAGCAAAAAAGCGGTAGCCAACACCTTGAACCCGGCCGGCGACGACATAATGCCTGGCGACAATCACCGCAGCCTCACCCTGGCCCGCCATGGGGGACAGAGAGCCCAACGACATGGTTTACAGAGGCACACCGTGGTTGTGATGACGCACTAATGACGAGCGGTGTGACCCGGCCGGCGGTGATTATAAGACACACCGCACCGCACCGCGCGCTCGCTGCGAGGCACCTCGTTCTCAGATCTTGAAGGGGAACCGTGCTCTCGTCCGGCACGGCGGGCAATCGGATCCAAATCGGCATGTGGTCGCTCGGTCGGAAACGTCCCCACGATGTCTGCCCCGAACAATCCGTAGTCATTGCGGAAGACCGTGGTGCTCCGCCTTTCCGTTCAGCTTTCCGCATCTTGGCCACTCCGCCTCTGTGAATTTGCCGGTGCTCATCCCGGCCCCCCGCCACAGGTGTGACTATTGGATGCGCAAGCGACGGAGTCACTTCTCGGGGTGGTCCCGTCGTCATGGTTTTTCGACGGTTCCGGATATCAGTCAAACCCGGGTGGAAATGCGAGCCGGTAGCTGAAGGAAGAAATGAAGCCGTACGAGTTGGCCAGCGAAGGGGCTGATTCTCTCGCCCTACCCTTATGTTTCGTTGACGATATCGTCGTAGAACGTCACGAAGTCGTCCGGGGTGTTACCGGCCCGAAACTCCATGGCAGATCGCGGGTGCAGATTGAGCTGACCGGTGATGTTGTAGGGCACCAGCGGTCCCCATTCGACCGTTTCTCGAATCGACGGCATCTGCTCCTGCAGTAGCTTGATCACAGGCCGCAGCTTGAACTTCGGGTTGCGAAGAAACCCGAGGAGGAGTTCCATTGGGCAATTCCCGGCTCCACGGCCGAGCCCGGCCATGGTGGCATCAGCGCGATTCGAACCCAAGACGATCGCTTCGATCGTGTTGGCGAACGCCAGCTGCCTGTTGTTGTGCGCATGGATCCCGATCTCTTTCCCCATCCCCTGCATGGCGTCGGCGTACTTGCCGTACAGCAGAGCGATCTGTTCCCGATAGAGATGTCCAAAGCTGTCAACGATGACCATCGTGCCGGCCGCCGTCGGGGCGATCGTCTCGAGCACCGTGTCGATCTCGGCTTCGCTGATGTTGGACACGGCCATCAGGTTGGCCATCGTCTGGTAGCCTTGCTCGGACGCGTGCTGGATCATGTCCACCGCTTCTGACACCTGGTGGGCATAAAACGCGACGCGGATCATTCCGAGCACGCTGTCCGACGCCGGACCAATCGCCGTCTGCCAGTCACTCTTGCTCGCATCTGCCATCGCCGACAGCGTCAAGCCGGTGCTCTCGGCGTCGTGGTCGCCGACCACACGACGAATGTCTTCTTCACGGCTATGACGCCAGGCGCCAAACTCGTCACGCGGGAACAGCCGTTCTGAGTTCTTGTATCCGATCTCCATCGTGTCGACACCGGCCGCAAGACAGGTGTCGTAGACGGCGCGCACAAACCGGTCGTCAAACTTGTGAGCGTTGATGAGACCACCGTCCCGGACGGTGCAATCCAGCACCTTCAACTCGGGTCGGTAGGTGATCCACGGGGCCTTTTCGCTAGAACTGTCGTTGTTGCTGCTCACGGTGTCTTCTTCCTTGTGCAAACTAAACGGGCTCAATCGATTGCTCGATTGAGCCCGTCGTCGTGACGTGCTCGGTGCGCATGGTCCTTTGCCAGCTCTGTTACGGGACGCGCCGCCAACCAATTCTCTTAGTGACGTACCCAGCTTCTGGCGAGGATCCGTTCAGTCTAGATCAATAATGCCGATTGGACCAGACACCGGCATCGCGCCAGGTTCTTTCCGCGTACTTGCAAAAGGCCAACCGGGAATCCCGATTGGCCTTGGTTTTATTGGTCGGGGCGAGAGGATTTGAACCTCCGACCCCTCGGTCCCGAACCGAGTGCTCTACCAGGCTGAGCCACGCCCCGACACAGTGCCCCTATTCTACCTCAGCCGGCGTGGACAGTGTGAGCCGCTCGACGGCCTCGATCGCAGCATGATGGGTCCAGTCAGGTTGAAGCGGGGTAATGGATACCCACCCGGCCTGCACCGCTTCGTAGTCAGACCGCTCGTGTGGCTCCCACGCGAGCTCGATCGAATCAAACCGCACGGCAGAGCGCTCATCTCCCGTGGGAGTCCCGACCATGCCAAACGATTGGCTCCGACCGGCTTGGACCGTCACCCGACACCCACGCGCCTCCCGCGACGGGACGTTGACATTGAGTAGCGTGCGGTGCGGGAGCCCGCGCTCCAGTATCGACGCGGCGAGCTGTTTCGCGACCCGGCCGGCCTGGGTATAGTCCATCGGCGTCGGGCTTCTTTGTAGCGAAACCGCGAGAGCCGGGACACCGAGAAGCACGCCTTCCAAGGCGCCGGCCACCGTACCCGAATAGGTCACATCGTCGCCGAGGTTGAGTCCTTCGTTGATACCGGAGACGACCAGGTCGGGGACACGCCCCAATACCTCGGTCACCGCGACATTGACACAGTCGGTGGGTGTGCCGTCCACCGAGTACCATCCGTTTCTGTCGGGTCGGAGTTCGAGCGCGCGACGCACCGTGATGCCGTGGCCAACCGCGCTTTGCTCTTTGGCCGGGGCCACGACGGTGACCTCTCCTAGCGGCGCCAGTGCTTGCGCAAGCGATTGAAGTCCGGCCGACGCGATGCCGTCGTCGTTGGTCACTAAGATACGAATCATGAGGGGTTGCTCTTTGGCGTGACCGCTATGCCGTATCGTGAGGCCCAGGTCAACCCGTCAATAGTTTCAAGAAGAGGACGATACTCGCAGGCGACCCAGCGGTCGTAGCCGATCTCCTCAAGCCGTTCGAGCACATACGAGTAGTTGATCTCCTGCGTTTCTCCCGGCTCATGCCGACCGGGCACCCCGGCTATCTGAATGTGACTAATGATGTCTAAGTTGGCCTTGATGGTCTCGGTGAGAAACCCCTCCATGACTTGCATGTGATAGCAGTCGTATTGCAGAAAGACGTTGTCCGCCGCCACGAGCTCGATGATTCGCTTGGCCTGGGTTGTTCCGCTCAAAAAATAGCCGGGGTTGTCTCGCGTATTCAGCGGCTCAATCAGCAGTCGCACATTCGAGGCTTGCGCGACGGGGGCCACGCGCTGTAGATTCGAGACAAAGGTCGCCTCAGCCTTGGGGTCGTCGGTCACGCCCGCGAGGCAATGGACCTGTCCGCAGCCAGAGGTGTGGCAATACGCCAAAGCCTGCGAAACTCCCGCTTCGAACTCGCTCTCCTTGCCCGGGATCGCCCCCACCGCCGTCGGTATGTTAAACAACACGGGCGCCAGTCCACTGTCGTGATACGCCTGAGCTATCGCATCGCTACTCTGCTCGTAAGGGTTCTGGATCTCCGCTCCAGTAAATCCTAGATTCGCCGCCACCTGGAATCGATCCAGCATGGGGTACTCTTGAAACATCATCGAGAAGTTGGCGGCCAGCTTCGGCATACGTTTTGTCCTGTGTGGTGCACTGAGGCTACCCGGTGACGCCGGGGCGCCCCATTATACGGGGCGCCAGAACAACTGACGGATTCAGCTCTTGCGGTCTTCTCGAGCGCCCGCGGCGATATCATCACGTGGTGACGATGCAACCGTTTGATGCCGTTTTACTTATTAGTTTTGGTGGGCCTCAGGGTAAAGCCGACATTCGCCCTTTTCTCGCCAACGTGCTCCGGGGCCGCCGCGTGTCGTCCGATCGTGTCGAAGAGGTGGCCCATCACTACGAGCTCTTCGATGGTGTTTCACCGATCACCGAGCGCACCCTGGAACAAGCGACGGGGCTCCGGGATAGACTCCATCGGGCCGGGCTTGCCCTGCCGGTGCACGTGGGGATGCGAAACTGGCATCCTTACTTGCCGGACACGCTACGCGAGATGGCCGATGCTGGCGTCCGCCATGCTATCGGGGTCATCCTGGCCGCCCACCGGTCATACTCCAGCTGTGAGCAATACCGTCGCAATGTCGAGGCGGCGCAAGCGGAGCACCCGTTGGTCAAGGTGACCTATGTTGGAGACTGGCACACCCACGACGGATTTCTTGACGCCATCGCCTCGCGGATCATCGCCGCGCAACGAAACCTCCCACCGCCGGTGCAAGACCACGCCCGTGTGGTGTTCACCGCCCATAGCATTCCAATAAGCATGGCGCGGACGAGCCCGTATGTCACCCAGTTGCGTGCCTCGGCCGAGGGGGTCGCCGAACGACTCGGGCTCCGCGATTGGGCACTGGTGTTCCAGAGCCGAAGTGGTCGTCCGCAAGACCCGTGGCTCGAACCGGATATCTGTGACTATCTACGGGAGGAACGGTCGCGTGGACTGGGCGGCGTCGTCGTGTGTCCACTGGGTTTCGTTGCCGATCACGTCGAGGTACTGTATGACCTCGACCATGAGGCCGCGGCGGTCTGCCAAGAACTCGGCATCCCCATGCAACGGGCCGCAGCCGTCAACGATCACCCCCGTTTTATCGATACACTGGCCGCGGCGGTGGAGGCCACGATGAGGCGATACGCCGACGCCACACCGCTACCCTTGGCGCTGCCCCCCGAGCATTCGAGACCGTGACCATCCGGCTCGTGTCTTCGCCCATGAGACACAACGGGGGATCCCGCCCCGTCTCTGGTCATCCACCGGTGTGAACGCAACCAGCCTATCCGGCGACCGCCTCCGCGGCGCAGTGTTTATCGAACGCCGCCGTCAGCTGTCCGGCGATCGCCTGGGCGTCCTGGTTTTCAATCTGGTGCCGCTCCATGATGTACACCAGTTTGCCGTCTTTCATCAATGCGATGGAGGGTGAC